>NZ_SOFV01000008.1:0-129146 GCF_004402465.1 Cryobacterium sp. TMT2-14
CTGGCCACGCAGACGTCTAAGGCCGCGGTCACCGTGTTGATGCGGATCGCGTGGCGGACGGTCGGGGCGATCATCACCCGGGTTTGGGCCGACACGGAAAAGCTCCATGATCCCTTCGCCGGGCTCACCCGGATCGGGATCGATGAGGTCTCCTTCAAGCGCGGCCGGAAGTTCTTGACCGTGGTCGTCGACCACGATTCGGGTCGTCTGGTCTGGGCCGCACCCGGCCAGGACAAGGCCACCCTGGCCACGTTCTTCGATGCGCTCGGCGCGGAACGATCCGCTCTGATCACGCATGTTTCCGCGGATGGGGCCGCGTGGACCCGTTCCACGTCGTGAAGTGGGCCACGGAAGCCCTCGACGAAGTCCGCAAGGCCGCCTGGACCGAGGCCCGCAAACAGGCCCGCCTAAACGAGTCCCGCACGGTTGGCCGGCCCGTGCACGACGCCCCGGCCCGGCCTCACAGCGAGCACGCGAAGTTGATGATGAACTCCCGCTACGCGCTCTGGAAAAACCCCGAAAACCTCACCGAGAAACAACAGATCAAGCTGGCCTGGGTCGTTCACACCAACCCGGCCCTGGGCCGGGCCTACTACCTCAAAGAAGGCCTCCGGCTGGTCTTCAAGCTGCCCCGCGACGAAGCCGCCGAGGCCCTGGNATGAATACCAAGATCCGGCTCATTACCCGCATCGCCTTCGGCTTCAAATCACCCGACGCCCTCATCGCCCTCGCCATGCTCAGCCTCGGCGGCCACAAACCAGTGCTCCCCGGCCGGGTTTAACCCACGGATGAAGCAGGAGAGCCAGAATCTCCGTCGAATTCGTTCAGGGCAGAGTTGCTGGCCGGGCCGGGCCCGGACTCGGATAGGGCGTGGAATGCACGTTCTGCCCACATCGAGGTCCCCTGATCGTCTACGTCGGCAAGGGAAACGCCCGGTTCGGAAACCCCGGCCCGTGCGACCCCCAACGCCCACACTTGGCGGGCCTCACCCTTCCGGCCCCGCCGGCCGCAGAAAAATACCGCCGACCACCGCGCCGAGCCACGACCTCGGCTCCCCTTCCGTGAAGAGAAAGGAGCCGAGGTTACGGGTCGGCGGAGTGGATGCAGTCAGTCGCCTGCGGTCAGTCGCCTACGCTCGTGCGGGTGGCAGGCAGGGCCGCGGCAGCGACGCCGCGGATCGGTGGGGTGTGGAACGTGCCCTGGAAGACCCGTTCGCTCGCGCCGACGCGGTCGAGGTAGGGCGTGATCCCGCCCATCTGGAACGGCCAGTTGGCCCCGAGGATCATGCACAGGTCGATGTCCTCCGCGGCGTGCACGACGCCGTCGTCCAGCATCCGCTTGATTTCATCGGCGAGGCCGTCCTCGATCCGGCGTAGGATCTGCTCGGCTGTCATCGGGGTCTGCCCGCCTGCGACGATCTTGACGGCGCCCTTGTCGAAGCCCTTGATCCTGCCCTTGGCGTCGCGCTCCAGAATGGTTCCGTGCTCGGCCAGCTTATGCAGGTTCGCGCTCTCGAAAAACCGGTCCGGGAATGCGGCATGGTGGGTGTCCAGAACGTGTGCGCCGACCTTGAGGCCGACCAGCTCGAGCAGCTCGAACGGGGTCATCGGCATCCCGAACGGAGCCAGTGACCCATCGACGACCTCGAACGGGGTTCCGGTGTCGACGGCGTGCATGGCCTCACCCAAGAGCTTCGCCAGGAGGCGGTTCACGACGAACCCGGAGGTGTCCCGGGTGATGACCGCGTTCTTTCGCAGTTTGGCTGCCACGACCATCGCCGTGGAGAGAGTGGCGTCGTTGGTCCGCGGGGTGTTCACGACCTCGATCAGCGGCATGATCGCCACCGGGTTGAAGAAGTGGAAACCGACCAGGCGCTCGGGGTGGGCCAGCTTCGCACCGATCTGTTCGACCGAGAGGGACGAGGTGTTGGTGGCGAGGATGGCGTCGGGAGAGATGTGCTTCTCGATTTCGGCGAAGACATCCTGCTTCACGCCGAGTTCCTCGAAGACGGCCTCGATCACCCAGTCGGCGTCGGCGAACTGTGCCTTGTCTGTCGTTCCCGTGACCAGAGCGCGGAGCCGGTTGGCCTCGTCGGGGGAGATACGGTTCTTGGTCTCCAGGGTGAGGATCTCGCCGTGGATGTACGCGACGCCCTTCTCGACGCGGGCCTGGTCGAGGTCTGTGATGACTACGGGCACGCGCAGGCGACGCACGAAGAGAAGGGCGAACTGGCTGGCCATCAGGCCGGCGCCGATGACGCCTACCTTGTTGATCGGGCGGGCGAGGGCCTTGTCCGGCGCACCGGCCGGCCGCTTGGCTCGCTTCTGCACCAGGTTGAAAGCGTAAATACTGGCCTGCAGCTGGTCTCCGGCGATGAGTTCGGCCAAGGAGTCGTCTTCCCGCTCGAACCCTTCCTGGCGAGATCCGCTCTTGGCTGCTTTGAGCAGGTTGAGGGCGATGTACGGCGACCGGGCGACGGTTCCGATGCGGTTTTCCAGCATCTTACGGGCCACGCCCACGGCCACATCCCATTTCACGAGCCGTTCGACCTTGCCGGGCGTATTGGGCCGGGCGACCTTTGTCTTTCCGGCGATCACGCCATCGGCCCACTCGATGGACTGTTCAAGGAACCTGGCCGAGGCGAACTGCACGTCGGCGATGCCCAGCTCGAGAGCATCCGCCGCTTTGAGCGTGCGGTGCTTGAGCGGATTCTCGATGATCACCTTCAGCGCGTTCTCGATGCCGATCAGGTTGGGCAGCAGGTAGGAGCCGCCCCAGCCCGGGATCAGCCCAAGGGAGACCTCGGGCAGCGCGATCGCGGGCACGGTCGCGTCGACGGTGCGGTAGTCGGCGTTGAGGGCGATCTCCAGCCCGCCCCCCAGTGCGAGCCCGTTGATGAACACGAAGGAGGGCACACCCAGTTCGGCCTGCTTGCCCAGCGCATAGTGGCCCAACTGGGCCAGCAGCTTGCCCGTCGCGAGCGATGGGATCTCGCTGACCTTGCTCAGGTCGGCGCCGGCGGCGAGGATGAACGGTTTGCCGGTGACGGCGACGCCGTGGATGTCGCCGAGGGCGGCGCGTTCCCGGAGAAGGTCCATCGCCATGGCGAACTCGAGCAGGGTGTTCGGGCCGAGCGTGTTCGGGCGGGTGTGGTCCCGGCCGTTGTCGAGCGTGACCAGCGCCAGGGTCCTTCCACCGGACAGAGGCACATCGTGTACGTAGCAGTGGGTGACGACCTCGTCGGCCGACAGCTCGACCAGCGGGGTGAAATCGAGTTCGGAGTAGTTGCTCATCGCTTGCTTGCCTTCCGGTTGAAGTTCGGGTTCTCCCAAATCACGGTGCCGCCCTGGCCGAGACCGATGCACATGGCGGTGAGGCCGTAGCGCACCTCCGGGTGCTCGCTGAACTGACGGGCGAGCTGGTTCATCAGGCGCACGCCGGAGGAAGCGAGCGGATGTCCGATGGCGATCGCGCCGCCGTACTCGTTCACCCGTGGGTCCTCGTCGTCGATGCCGAAGTGGTCGAGGAACGAGATGACCTGCACGGCGAAAGCCTCATTGAGTTCGAACAGGCCGATGTCCGTGATGCTGAGGCCGGCCTTGCGCAGGGCCTTCTCGGTGGAGGGGACCGGACCGAGTCCCATGACCTCCGGCTCAACGCCGGCGAAGGCGAAGCTGACCATCTTCATTTTGACGGTGAGACCGAGGTCCTTGGCGGCCTTGCCGCTGGCGAGGAGGCAGGCGCTGGCACCGTCGTTGAGCCCGGAAGCGTTGCCGGCAGTGACCCGTCCGTGGGGACGGAAGGGGGTCTTGAGAGTCGCGAGGCCCTCCATCGTGGTTTCGGGGCGGGGAGCCTCGTCGCGGGTCGCCAGACCCCAGCCGGAATCGCTGCGGATCGCAACCGACACCAGGTCGGGCTGTATCTTCTCGGCGGCATAGGCCGCGGCGACCTTCTGTTGGCTGCGCAGGGCGAACCGGTCGGACCGCTCCTTGGTGTACGCCGGGAACCGGTCGTGGATGCGCTCGGCCGTGGCGCCCATATTGAGGGCGTCCTCGCTGACCAGGCGCTCGGACAGGAAACGCGGATTCGGGTCGACGCCCGAACCCATCGGGTGGCGTCCCATGTGCTCGACGCCGCCGGCGATGGCCAGGTCGTAGGCGCCAAATCCGATCCCGGCTCCGAGAGTGGTCACGGCGGTCATGGCGCCGGCGCACATCCGGTCAATGGCGAATCCGGGTACCGACTTCGGCAACCCCGAAAGCAGTGCCGCCGTGCGACCGAGCGTGAGGCCCTGATCGCCGGTCTGGGTGGTGGCGGCAATCGCCACCTCGTCGATGCGTTCCCCAGGGACCGACGGGTTGCGTTCCAGCAGTCCGATCATGGCCTTGACCACGAGATCATCCGCCCGGGTGTTCCAGTAAATGCCCTTTTCACCGGCGCGTCCGAACGGGGTACGAACCCCGTCCACAAACACGACTTCTGTTCTATCGGCCACTTTGCCTCCATCATCGATCAGGTGTCGGTCGATCCTAAAGGGGCTCCCGTGGAGGGTCGAATCCTTGGACGGATCCTACGAATCCGCTTCCGAAGAGAGCTCGATCGATTGGTGGACATCCACAAAGGCATCGGCGATCCGTTGTGCGGTCACTTCAATTTGCCAGGTGCGCGCACCCAGGTGCGCGAGCGCCTCACCGACGGATGCGGGATCGACGTTGACGGGCGGCGTCCACGCCACCCGGCGGACATAGTCCGGGGTGACGAGGTTCTCCAGCGGGATGGCGAGCTCCTCGGAGACCTCGGTGAGGGCTGCGCGAGCGGCCTTGTAGCGCAGGTCAGCCTCGGGATTGCGGTCGGACCAGGCGCGCGGGGGCGGGAGCAGGTCGCCGTTGCCCCGAAGCGACGGCAGGTCGGTTGACGCCAGGCCCTTCTGGATGGCACGCCACCAGCGGTCGAGTTCGCTGCGGCTCGCACGGCCGCTGAACTCCCTCAGATCAGCCAGGGCCTGCCGGTTCGCCGGCATGGCCCGTGCTGCCGCCGTCAGCGACGCATCGGGCACGAGCCGGCCGGGGGACACATCCAGCTCCTGTGCCAGAGCGTCGCGAGCCAGCCACAATTCCCGGGCCACGGCCAGGCCACGCTGTCCCCGGATGGAGTGCACGCCGGAAAGGCGGCGCCAGGGTTCGGGGCCGACGGGCTTCGCCTCACGCGCCAGCACGGCGGCGAATTCCTGCGCGGCGATGTCGGTCTTGGAATCGGTGGCGAGCATGTCGACCATACGGTCACGCAGGTCGGGAAGCAGTTCCACGTCGAGCGCGCCGTAGACCAGCCAGGCCTCCGGCAGTGGGCGGGTCGACCAGTTGGCGGCGGAGTGTTCCTTGGCAAGATGGATGCCGAGCAGCTCTTCTACCACCGTGCCGAGGCCGACCCGGGGGATTCCGAGCAGGCGGGCGGCCAGTTCAGTGTCGAAGATGTGTCGGGGGTCAAGTCCGACCTCGCGCAGGCAGGCCAGGTCCTGGCTCGCGGCGTGGAAAATCCACTCGTCATCGCGCAGAGCCTGGTTGAGCTCGTGGAAGTTGCCGATCGCGGGCGGGTCAAACAGGAATGTGCCAGCGTCGCGCCGATAGATCTGGATCAGGTAGGCGCGCTGGGAGTAGGTGAAGCCGGAGGCTCGTTCAGCGTCGATGCCGATCGGGCCCGTGCCCGCGCTGAGGGCTGCGGTCGCCGCGAGGTAGGCGTCCCGCGTATCGATCACCTGGTGATCAAGCACGACCGGTTCGGCGTGTGGACAACATGCTGACTCCTTCGCCAGTGGGTGGAAGACCTGCGAGCATGCAGAGCAGCTCGCCCCATCCTTCGACGTGGGCGGCGAGATTGTGGTCCAGCGGCGTCCACGAGGCCCGCAGTTCGATCTGCGCGCCATCGCCCTGCTTGGCAAGTTCGCCAAAGCCGGACGAGATAATCTTAGTAGCGGTCCCCGAGGCCGCTGTATACCGTGCCCCGTGGGCGTCGAGAGCATCGACCAGCCACGACCAGGTGACCCCCGCGACGAACGGGTCGAGGCCGATGTCGGTTTCCAGGGGAGCCTGGGCGAAGCAGACGACGCGGAAGGCGCCGCCCCACTCCTCGGGCTCGGCCGGGTCATACAGCAGGATGAAGCGTCCGGTCCCGAGATCGGAGTCGCTCCCGTGACGTACCGGGGTCACGTCGGCCGAGAAGGCGATGGAGTGCGGAGCGAGGTTTCCGGGTGCGGAAATCTCATTGACCACAAGCTCCGTACGGATGCGGGCACGTGCGAAGGATGCGCGGGCGGCGGCGAACTCCGGCGAAGGCGTTTCTTGTGTTTCGGGCACGTGTGCAGACTAGAGTTTTTTTCGAGCGGAGTCGGACAGGCACGCCGGACAGGGGAGGTAGTCATGCGTGAGCGGGCGGGCTCAGGGCGGTACCCGAGGCGTTTTCTGGCGGTGAGCGGGATCGCAGTCGCCGGGGCAACGGTGTTGCTGGGGATCGCGGGCGGTGTTTTGGCGGCCGTGATGGCACGTCGGATTGTGACGCCCTCGACCACGCGCTCCGACGACGTGCGGATCCACTCCGTCGACCTCGTGGCGGGAACGATTACGCTGCAGTCCACGGCGGATTCCGTACTGCAGGGCGATTACAGCTTCTGGTTCTCGGGCGATACAGGACACGCCCACCTGGGCGAGATCCTCCGTCTCACGCCCACGAAGGTGACGCGGCGTATCCTGCGCGTCGATCACGGGGATCTGGCCCGAGCCGAGCGCGGCCGGCTCGGCGGCTACTCGTACCTCGGGCCCTGGGACCTCGGCTTCGCCTTCGAGGACGTGCTCGTTTCCACCGACGTCGGTGATGCCCCGGCCTGGCTGATCCCGGCCGAGGAGCCGGACGGCCGCTGGGTGATCCAGGTGCACGGGCGCGGGGTGCAGCGGCAGGAGACGCTGCGAGCGGCGCCGGTCTTCCGGGATGCGGGCTTCACGTCCCTGCTTGTGTCGTACCGCAACGACGGGGAGGCACCGCGGAGCGGCGACGGCCGGTATTCCCTCGGTGACGCGGAATGGCAGGATGTCGATGCGGCGATCGCGTTCGCGGTGCACCGCGGTGCGACCGAGATCGTGTTGATGGGGTGGTCCATGGGCGGCGCGATCGTGCTGCAGAGCGCGACGCGATCAACGCTGCGCGACCGGATCGTCGGCATCGTGCTCGACTCGCCCGTGATCGACTGGGCGGATGTCGCGCGCTTCCACGGCGGTCTGCTCGGCCTGCCCGCGGTCATCGCCAGCGGTGCTCTGGAGGTCCTGGGACGGCGTTGGGGCAAGATCGTCACCGGTCAGACCCAACCGATCGACTTCGGACGCCTCGATTTCGTCACGCGCGCCGCCGAGCTCGACCTACCGGTGCTCCTGATGCACAGCGACGACGACGGATTCGTGCCCGCGACCGGCTCCCGCGCCCTGGCCGGGCGCCGACCCGACATCGTGACCTTTCTGCCGTTCGCGGTGGCGCGGCACACGAAGCTGTGGAACTACGACCGCGAGGGTTGGAATCAGGCCATCACGAACTGGCTGGTCGAGATCGCTCCCACCGAGCGTATGTCGCTCCCTGGTCGTCCAGGAGAAGTTGCCGCAACCTGAATCCGGTGGATCCGGCCGTGGCCGATTCGAGCAACCCCCGGCCGCCGAGCACCACTTGGGGGCTCGTGGACAGGCAGAATTCGTCGACCAGGTCGGCCGCGAAGAATCGCCCGGCCAGCACCGGACCGCCCTCGCAGACGATGCGCGGGAGGCCGAGGGCGCAGAGGGCTGCGAGAATCGTGGACGGAGTGAGGACGCCGTTCTCATCGTCGAGCGGCACGACGGTCGTGCGGGCCCCGACCGTGGCGGCCTCCACCCGGCCGACTGCGAAGCGCGGACAGAGGATGAACACCGGCTGCCGATGCGCGGATTCCGGGTGTGCGGAGTCCCGGTGCGTAAAGTGCTCGAGCCGATGACCGGCCAGGTTTCCGCTGGAGGTGACGACCGCGAGGGCCGCCCGGGCCGGCACGACGTACCCCTCCGCACGGACACTGCCGGCGCCGATCAGGACGACGTCGGCAAGTTCCCTGATCACACCGAGGATCCGGCGGTCGAGGCGGCTCGAGAGGGAATCCGAGGTGCCATCGGACCCGGCCACGCCGCCGTTCAGGCTGGCGATCATGTTGACCCGCAGGTACGCGCCCGGCGCCGGGGCGTAGCGCCGCAACAGCCAATCCCGGCTGACCGGGTCGAGCCCGTCGACGCTCCGCGGCAGGTCGACCGTATCGCCGCCCGCGTCCGGCTCCGGAAACACCCGGGTCAGGGTCACGCAGCGCCCTCGCGCAGGCGGCGCTTGGTGCGGGCGAGCATGGCTGACATGCCGCGGATGCGCAGGGGAGACACCGCTTTCGTCAATCCGATCGTGTTCGGATAGTCATCCGGCACATCGAGCACCTCCTGGGCGCTGAGCCCATCCAGACCCTGGGCCAGGATCGAGGCGAAGCCCCGGGTCGTCGGCGACTCCCGGGGAGCGGTCGCGTAGAGGTGCACCGCGGACTCGCCGTCCACCTCGACGAACATGAAGACGGGAGACTGGCATTCAACGACTCGCTCGAGCAGGTCCGGGTGCTCCGCGTAGCGCGGCGGGAGCGCCGGCAGCTCGTCGGCGAACTCAAGCAGCAGCAGCAGCCGGTCGGACTCCTCGAGTTCGAGGAAGTCATCGCGGATCTCGGCCAGTTTGGCGGGAAGTTCGGTAGCGGTCATCGACACTCAGTCTGCCATGCGCGGGCCGTGAGGCCCCAGAATCCGAGTGGGCCGGCCGGCTCAGCGGGGCTGAGGTGCGGCGCCCGGCTCCGTGCCCATCACGATCGGCACGTGCACGGCGTTACCCCATTCGGTCCAGGACCCGTCGTAGTTGCGCACGCCTTCGAAGCCGAGAAGGTGGGTCAGGACGAACCAGGTGTGGCTGGACCGCTCGCCGATCCGGCAGTAGGCGATGACGTTGTCGCCGTCGGAGAGGCCGGCCTCGTCACGGTAGATGGCGTCCAGCTCGGTGCGGGTGCGGAAGGTGGCGTCCGGGGCAGCGGCGCGCGCCCACGGCACCGACGCCGCCGACGGGATGTGGCCGCCGCGCAGGGCGCCCTCCTCCGGGTAGGCCGGCATGTGGGTGCGTTCGCCGGTGTACTCCTCGGGGGAGCGCACGTCGATCAGCGGGTTCCCGAAGTGCGCGAAGACATCCTCGCGGAATGCGCGGATGGCGGAATCGTTGCGCGGGGCGACCGGGTACACGGTCGGGGTGATAACGGGCTTGTCCCGGGTGAGGCCTCGTTCCTCGGCCACCCACTTGTCACGGCCGCCGTCGAGCAGGCGGACGTCTTCGTGGCCGAATAGGGTGAACACCCACAGGGCGTAGGCCGCCCACCAGTTGTTCTTGTCGCCGTAGATGACCACGGTGGTGTCGCGGGAGATGCCCTTGGCACCGAGCATTGCGGCGAAGGCGGCACCGTCGACGAAGTCGCGCTCGACCGGATCATTGAGGTCGGTATGCCAGTCGATTTTCACGGCTCCCGGAATGTGGCCGGTTTCGTAGAGCAGAACGTCTTCATCCGATTCGACGACAACAAGACCGGGGGTTTCGAGATGCGCCTGCAGCCACTCGGTGCTGACAAGACGTTCGGGGTGGGCGTAGGCCATGAACTTCGGTGCCGGATCGAGATCAACAGACATGGGGGAACCTCCTGGTGGCGTCCGATGGACACTGGAATCAAATGGGCGCGGTTTAGGCTGGTTACCGGTCCGCGTTTTCGAATCTACGCGGTATGGGTCCTGATCGCATCCGCGGTCGTTCTTCAACGATGGTGCTCAGACCGGGACTATCAGTTCGACACAGAAACCGGGTACTACAGCATGGCTCCACAAGCTCTCAGCCAGGTGCAACGTTTGGCCGATCGCTCTCCGAGCATCACCGGGCCGGAGATCGTGGCCGAGTTGGTTCCGCCGCCCCAGTTCGAGCACGCCACCTTCGCGTCGTACCGACCTGACCTGAACTTCCCCTCGCAGCTCGAGGCCGTTGAACGGCTGGGCACCTTTGCCGGAGCCTGGCTGGCCCAGCGGCCCAGCGGCTTCTTCTCCCGCACCCGCAAGCCCAAGCCGGAGCTGCCGGGCATCTACCTGGACGGTGGTTTCGGCGTCGGCAAAACCCACCTGCTGGCCGCGCTCTGGCATGCCGCCGCGGGACCGAAATACTTCGGCACCTTCATCGAGTACACCGCACTGGTGGGAGCACTCGGCTACGCAGCCACCGTCAGGCAGCTCTCCGGCGCCCGCCTGATCTGCATCGATGAGTTCGAACTCGACGACCCGGGCGACACCATGCTGATGACCCGGCTTCTGGGCGAGCTCGTGGCCTCGGGTACCCGCGTCGCCGCCACGTCGAACACGCCGCCGAATTCGCTGGGCGAGGGGCGTTTCGCCGCGATCGACTTCCTTCGCGAGATCCAGGCGATGTCCGCGAACTTCGAGATCGTGCGTATCGACGGCCTCGACTTCCGCAGGCGCGACATCGAGGGCCACGCCATCGCCGTGTCCCGGGACGAAGTGGACCAGCTGGTGCCCGCCCTGGTCGAACGCGGCTCCACGGTGACCCGGGACGACTTCGGCGACCTGATCCGACATCTCAGCACGGTGCATCCGTCGAAGTACATCAAGTTGATCCACGGCATCGACGTCATCGCCCTGACCGATGTGTACCTACTGACCGACCAGACGGATGCCCTCAGGCTGGTCGCCTTCATCGACCGGGTCTACGACGCGGAGATTCCGATCATCGCCAACGGGCAGCCCCTGAACGAGGTCTTCGACGAGGAGATGCTCTCCGGCGGTTACCGAAAGAAGTACCAGCGGTCCCAGTCCCGTCTCGTGGCGCTGACCACAGGTGAGCTTCCACCGCACGACTGATGCACGACTGATCGAGGCCGGGCCACCGCTCTGCCCGCCGGAAACGCGATGTTAACACCGTCGCTCGGCGCGTAACGCGGGCGAAACATCCGCGCGCACTCACCGAAACCTCACAACTTCAAACTGACTCTGTACCCGCCGAGACACGATCAACCGCTCACCCTGTGCACGTCGACGGCAACCACTGTTAGTTAGCGAGAGGTAACCATATCCATGGTTCAACTGTCAGTCCTGTTGGACGCCACAACTGATGAAATAGGCCTGAATCTCAATTCCCTGTGGCTCCTCGTCGCGGCCGCCCTCGTGCTTCTGATGACTCCCGGTGTTGCCTTCTTCTACGGCGGAATGGTGAAGGCGAAGAGCGTCATCAGCATGATGATGATGAGCTTCGGCGCGATGGGCGTTGTCGGTGTGCTGTGGGTGCTCTACGGCTACGGGCTCGTCTTCGGCCCGCCGCTGATCCCCGGTTTCCTCGGCAACCCGTCCGGGCTGCTCGGCCTGAGTGGGCTGCTCGGCGCCGGGGAAGACGGATCCCTCTCTCCCGACCTGAACGGGCTGGCGTTCGCCGGCTTCCAGGCCACCTTCGCCATCATCACCGTCGCACTGATCTCTGGTGCGATCGCCGACCGTGCCAAGTTCGGCGCCTGGTTGATCTTCGCCGCCGTGTGGTCGACCCTGGTGTATTTCCCGGTCGCCTACTGGGTCTTCAACCTCGCCGATGGCTGGGCTCCCGCCGCTCTCGGGGTCAACGACTTCGCCGGTGGCACCGCTGTGCACATCAACGCCGGTGCAGCCGGTCTGGCTCTCGCCTTGGTGCTCGGCAAGCGGGTGGGTTTCAAGAAAGGCATCTCCAAGCCCCACAACGTTCCGCTCACCCTCCTCGGTGCCTCGCTCCTGTGGTTCGGCTGGTTCGGTTTCAATGCCGGCTCCGAAGCCGCCGTCGACGGTGTCGCTGCCCTCGCCTGGATCAACACGCTCGTCGCTCCCGCCGCCGGTATTCTCGGCTGGCTGATCGTCGAGAAGATCAAGGACGGCAAGCCCACCTCGATCGGTGCCGCCTCGGGTGCCGTCGCCGGGCTCGTCGCCGTCACCCCTGCCTGTAACATCCTCACCCCGTTCTGGGCGATCGTCCTCGGAGTCCTCGTCGGAGCGGTATGCGCGGTTGCCATCGACCTGAAGTTCAAGTGGGGCTTCGACGACTCGCTCGACGTGGTGGGCATCCACCTCATCGGTGGCATGATCGGAACGCTCTACATCGGTATCTTCGGGTCGGGCATCGGCCTGCTCGACACCGGCAGCCTCAACCAGCTCTGGGTGCAGTTTGTCGCAGCCTTCGGCATCGCGATCTTCTCCTTCGTGATGGCCTACGGCATCGGCGTGATCATTCAGAAGACGATCGGCTTCCGAATCAACAACGAAGACGAGGTGGCCGGAGTGGACACCATCGTGCACGGTGAAGAAGGCTACGCGCTCGACGCCGTCTAACCATGAAGCAGCACCGCCCTGTGCGTGCTGTCCTTTTCGGTGGCTGTCCTATTCGGTGGCTGTCCTATTCGGTGGCTGTCCTATTCGGTGTAGGACGACCTCGACAGCGCCTGGGACTTCCGGGCGTCGAACTCGGCCGGGGTGATCGCGCCCGCAGCATGCAGAGCCTTCGCCCGGCCGATCTCCTCCGTGGGCCCGGCACTGGTTCCGGCGACACTGCGGATGCACTGATCGGTCTGCGCCTGGTACTCCCTCGACTCCGTGGAACTGCGTGCACCCTAGCCGTGGGGCAGGCCGAGAGCCACGGTGACGAGGCTGAACGACCACTCGGGGCCGCGAATGGAGGACGCGTCTCTATGACCTCGCATCGGGTACCGGCTCAGATGGCGCTTCCGGGCGCAGCCCTGACACCGGGAGCCGTGACACCTGCAGCGTCGTCACCGGCTGCACCGTCACCGGGGGTCGGCACGCCGATCCCGGCTCCGTCGACCGCTGAGGTGAAACGGCCGCGGCTTGATGGTGCATTTCATCGGCTCATCGCCGGCGAAGCGCGCTGCGTCTGCGTGTGGGCTGCGGCAGGCCCCGGGAAGATGACCCTGCTGGCGTCCTGGGCTGGCCGTTTTCACCGGAACGGGGAGTCGGTCACCTGGGTACGCGCGCAGCCGGGCCGGTTCCGTCCCGCTGATGTCTGGCGGCAGGTCGGGCGGCGCTCGGGGGTGTCAGGCGACGGGGACACCCGGTACGTGTTCATCGGTGGGTTGGACCGTGTCGAAGCGGATCGGCCGGGCTGGTGGGCGAGCTGGTCGCGTCGGTGCCCGATGGCATCCGTCTCGTGGTCGCCGGGCGCACTCGGCCGTGCGCAGGGCCGACGCGACTGCGCGGCGACGGCTCCATGGTCGACGTGCCGCCGGCGGACCTGGCGTTCGATCGGAGCGAGCTGCTGCTGATCGTGCCGTTCCTGCACGGGAGGAACGATTCCGCACGGCTGGTGGTGGATTTCGACGGTGACGATCCGGCGGTGGCCGGTTTCCTCCGGTCGGAGATCATCGCCGGCTGAGCTGACGGTGACGAGAACACGAAGCTGCGCGCCGCCGTCAGGCCTGTCCACTCGGTCGACCTGGCCGTCGAGGTGACGAAGCGAGCGGATGCCGGGGCTGGGCTGGACCGGCTGGCCGGGCCCAGCGCACTTATCACCAGGGAGAGGGGCGACGACACCAGGGCGTATCGCATCCACTCGATCCTGCTGGCCTATCTGCAGGGCGAGGCGCGGCGACGTGACTTCGCGGCGGCGGCGGCTCACGAGACCGCGGCCCGGTGGTTCGCGCGCCGCGCCGACGGTCAAAACGCTCTCGAGCAGGCGCTTGCTGCCGGGCTGCCCGTCCTCACCGCCGAGATGCTCGATGCTTTCGGTCTCGATCTCGTGCTCAGGGGAACGCCAGACCTCGTCCTCCGTGCCCTGGCAGAGCCGGCCGCGCGCGCCGGGAACCCAGGTGCATCCGTGGCGGCGTCCCTGAGGCTGCTCCTGGAGGCGCCATACTTTCCCGACCGGGGGCAGGCCGACCACCTGCTGGCGGAGCTCGAGGTGGTGGGGCTCGCGTCCGGCGGCAGTGCGGAGATCTGGACCGTCGTGATCGACGCGCTTGCCGCCTTCTTCGCAGCGACGCCTGACGAAATCCGGGACCGTCTGGCCAGGCTGGGCGCTGTCCGCGCCGCACCGGGGCGGCGGGGAGACCTCGGTGTCGACCTGCTGGCCGCCACCGCGGAGACCTGGTGCCGCGCCGGTCTGGGCGAGGCGGAGCGAGCCGAAGCGGGACTGCGAATGGTGGCTGTGACCGCGCGGAATGCCGGTAACCAATGGCTGTTCCTGCTTGCCGGCGACCTCGCCGCCGTGTCGGCCTCCCGCCGGGGCGACTGGGCCCGCGCCGGTCTCATCGACGATCAACTCGCTCGGGCGACGGATGCCGCAGCGCGCCCGGCCGCGGGTGCCGTGGCATCCGTGGCGGGGGCGGCGTTCGACCGCGCAGCGGCCCGCGCCTCGGTCTCGCTCCAGATCCGCCGGTACGAACGCTGCGAGCCGATCGATCAGGGCGTGCTGGAACGGCTTGTCGCGGCCGACCCTCTGGTGTGCGATTCCGGACTGATCGTGCCCGCCCAGACCTTCCTGTCCCTGTCGGCACCGGCGGCGGACCCGAGGCGGCGATCGGTGCTCGAGAATCTGAACGGCTTGATGCGGGAGAATGCGGACGCCCACCCGCGTGTGCCGAGCCTGTGCTGCATCCCCTGGTTCGAGTTGACCGGTGCGCTGGACGGGCGGGCCGAGGCCCGACGTGTCACGCTCCTGGTGGAGAACGTGCTGGGTACGGACTCGTTGGAGGCCGTGCTGCTCCGCTCCCTGGCGTACCCGCCGGCCCCGGGCCGCCACGGCGCCGGTGGGCGGCTGGAAGCCGCCGCAACGCCGGCCGCCCGGTGTTGGCGCGGGTCCACGCTCGTGAGCGCCTGGATCGTGCTCGCCGGCATCGCTGAGGAGAGTGAACGATCTGCCGAAGCGGATGCCCGTCTGGCTCGGGCGCCGCGCCTGGCTGAGCAGCTGCGGGACCTCGACGGTTTCGCAAGCCGGATTGTGACTCGGTCCGCTCAGGCGCCGGGGGAGAATTGCCCAGCCCCAGCCCAGCCCCAGCCCAGCCCCAGCCCCAGCCCCGGCCCCGGTCGCACCGCTCACCGAGCGGGAGCGGGTGCTGCTGCGCGAGCTGCCCTTCCATCAATCCGTGGCGGACATCGACCGCAAGCATAATGTGAGCCCGAACACCGTCAAAACTTATCTGCGCAACATCTATCAGAAGCTTGAGGACACCGACCGCACTCGGGCCGTGACTATTGCTCAGGAGCGCGGCCTGCTCTGACCTGCACCCCCCGAATGGGAATGGTTCCGCCTGACCCAGACCACTAGGCTTCGAGGGTCTCGTGCCCGCGCGCGCCGCGCGAAGTGCCAGGCCACGTGCATGATCTTCGTGCCGGCGGAACGGAAGGACCCCATGTTTGAATTCCTGCTCAGCCCCATCCCCGGTCTCATCATGCTGGGTATCGTCGTCTTCCTGATCGGCCTGTTCTATGCCAAGAGCGTCTACAAGAACGCCGGGCCGGACGAAGCCCTGATCATCACCGGCAAGAAATCGAAGAAGACCATCGTCGACGGTGCCACGCTGGAGGAATCCGGGCAACGCGTCGTGCACGGCCAGGGCGTGTTCATCACCCCGTTCTTCCAGAAGGCGTTCAAGATTAGCCTGCGCAGCCGGGCGATCGAGATCACGGCCGTCGCCCAGGACCAGAACGGCGTCACCCTCACCGTGGAAGCAGTCGCCATTGTGAAGGTCGGCGACGACCCGGCCGCCATTCGTGCCGCCGCGCAGAGGTTTCTCGGCCAGGACAAGAACATCGACGGCTTCGCACAGGAAGTACTGTCGGGATCCCTGCGGTCGTCGATCGGTGGCACGAACGTGATGACCATCATCCAGAAGCGCGACGAGCTCGGCTCCTCGGTGCTGGCGACCGCCCGGGAGTCCCTGGCCAACCAGGGCGTCGACGTGGACTCGTTCGAGATTAAGGGCATCACTGACGAGAACGACTACATCCGGGACCTCGGACGCGCCGAGCAGGCCAAGGTGCGGCGCCAGGCCGAGGTTGCCGAGCACGCGGCCAACCGGGAGGCACAGGAGGCCGCCATTCTGGCCGAGCAGGCCATCGCCGAGGCCCAGAACACGCTCGCACTTCGGAAAGCGGCGCTGCAGCTGGACACCGACAAGGCCGCCGCCGAAGCCGCCGCGGCCAAGCCGCTGGCCGAGGCCAAGGCCCAGCAGGCCATCGTTCAGGAGCAGGAGCTCACCGCCCAGCGGCGCGCATCTCTCCGCAAGGCCGAGCTTGAGTCCGAGGTCAACGCGATCGCCGACGCCGAGGCGTACCGCATCCGGGTGACCGCCATCGCGGCGGCGGAGGCCGCCGTGGCCGGCGCGAACGCCGACCGCGACAGCCGCATCGCCAACGCCGAGGCCCTCCGCGCGGAGGGGCAGGCAGAGGCCGACGCCATCCTCGCCCGCGGTACCGCTGAGGCGACCGCTACCCGGCTGTCCGCCGAGGCCGTCGCCGAGCAGAGTGAGGCGCTGATCCAGCTTCGCATGGTGGAAATGCTGCCCGAGATCGCCCGCGAGCTGGCCGCTCCGATGTCGAACATCGACAACCTGACGGTCATCTCCACGGATGGCGCCAGCCAACTGACCAAGAATGTCGCTTCCGGTATCACCGAGGTCGACGGCGTGCTCAAGTCGACCATGGGTATCGGCATCCGGGAACTGCTCGGCAACCTCGTCGGTGGAGCCGCTGTCGGAGCGGCCGCGACCAAAACCGCCAAGCCACAGGCCTCACTCACGACCGCCCAGCAGGCCGACGTCGACAGCGCTCTGGCCGCGCCGGCCGTCGAGGCATAGCACGCAGTCAGGTCGGACGCTGATTCAGGCCTTCGCGCCTGGATCGCTCGCATTTCGAGGGCGTCGACCTGGTCCCGGTGCGAGTAGCGTTGATGTTCACAGAATGCCGCAGTCCGGTCCGCATGGGCTCGGGAACAAGGGGAGATTTCCAGATGACGGATGCCGCGATGGACCCGGTCTCGGCCGTTGCGCCCCTGCTGGCCGGGCGAGCGTCCTCGAGCCAGCGCTGGTCGAATTTGATATTCGTGCACTGGCGCGTGGATGCCGCTCTCGTGGCTCCGCTGCTGCCGGACGGTCTCGTGCCCGACGAATTCGACGGCGCTAGCTGGGTTGGGCTGATCCCGTTCGTGCTAGACCGGGCCACCGTCTTCGGCAGTCCGCCCATTCCCTACTTCGGCACCTTCGTTGAGGTGAACGTGCGCCTGTACGCGGTGGATGCGAACGGGCACCGCGGCGTGGTCTTCGTCTCGCTGGAGGCCTCCCGGCTGGCGGCTGTGATGGCGGCCCGGGCATTGTTCTCGATCCCGTACATGTGGTCCCGCACCAAGCTTGAGGTCGGGGCGGGGGAGTACCGCTACACCGCGCGCCGACACCTGGCCGCCGGGGCGCACACCGAGATCGTGGTGCGGCCGACTGCCCGCCCGGTCGTCGGCGACCCGCTCGCCGATTTCCTGACCGCCCGCTGGGCTCTATTCACCCGTACGCGTGGCCGCACGGTGCACCTGCGCAACCACCATGAGCCGTGGGAGCTCTTCGAGGCCGAACTGGTGAGCCTTGACGACACCCTGCTCGCCGTGGCGGGGTTCCCCGGGCTGGCCGGACGCGAGCCGGATTCCGTGCTGTATTCGCCCGGGGTCACCACCTGGTTCGGCGCCGCCGGCTGAGTCGCGGGCCGACGCTATCGAGGCAAGGTAGGACGGGGCGTTCGCTCGGCGGGCGGAACCGGTCGAGGCGCGCGTCGCTTCGGGCTGGCCCGCGCCGCGTTGGAGTCGGGTGAGATCAGTTGTCAGCATGCGAGGGTGGTGATCGTTCAGGCGTGGTCGGTGCCGACGAGGTGAGGCCGGCGTTCGAGGTGGAGGTTCTGCGTTCGGCAGGCAGGTTGCCGGCGTCGAAGTTGACGTACCTGGCCCCGCGGCATCGCGTCGCGGACGCTCTACGACCGTGCTGAGAAGGTGGCGCCGCGGTCCGATCGCCGCGGAGACGGCCCGGCGGATCGCGGTCGGGTGCCGAGCTTCACCCGGATTCTGGTGCGTCCGGAGGCGGGGGCGGTGCTCGTGGTCGGCCGCGACCGGTACATGGTGCCGGAAGACCCGAAACGGTTCCTGCGGGTGTGGGTCAAACCTGCCGGTTTCCAGGCTGCAAACGGTCGGTCGCAAACTGCGATATCGAGCATTCCCTGGATTGATAGTTCGATGGGCTGACCGCGCACGACAATCTGGCACGTCTGTCTGCGGGCTGTCATGCGCCGACGAGCGAGACCGGTTGGCGGGTGTTGAACCGCGGCGGCGGCTTACGTGAGTGGACGTCGCCGACGGGGCGCAGGCTCGTGAGCGAGCCGGCCAGGGTCATCCGCTCGGCTTCGACCGAACCGTCGACCTCCTGGTGCGCCACCATGCCACGATCATGAGCGTAGTGCTGCTGGTCATCGGCGCGGCCCTGATCGGAGGGGGCCGGTCCGATCGGGGAAGCCCCCGGCCCGACCACCTGCGCGGAGGATGTCGCCTGGGTCGCACTCTCCCGGGTGCAGCCCCACGATCGACATCTCGTGCGCATGCTCGCGCATGGAGTCGACCGCAACCGTCAAGCCGCGTTACGCGGACTCAACGCGGTCTGACACAGCGCGGACTTCATGAGCGTTGTCGTCGGCAGCGTGAGAGCGGCAGGCTCTCCCGAACGAATTCGACGGAGATTTTGTCAAAATCGGCCCTAAATCGTTTGGAAATCCCGTTTTTCCGGAGAATCTCCGTCGAATTGGTTCCGGCTGCTCACCCAGCGAGACCCCAGTGGCACAATCACGGGCTGGGGCTGGGGCTGGGGCTGGGGCTGGGGCTGGGGCTGGGGCTGGGGCCCAGACCCGGGCCCAGCTCACCCGAGCACAGACGCGAAGGCGGTATTTGGGATACTCGGAGAATGGTCGACGTCACCCTCACCCTTCCCGCCGGCGCTGTGCTCCTTCGGCGCGCCCTGTCCCAGGATCTGTCTGCAATCGTGGGGCTTCTCGCCGACGACTCCATCAGCGCTTCCCGAGGCGACGCCGACCGGCCGGAAGATCGCGTCGCCTACGAACGGGCATTCGCCGCAATCGACGCAGATCCGGCCCAACAGTTGCTGGTCGCGACGTCGCTTTTGGGCGAGGTGCTGGCCACCATGCAGCTCACCGTCATCCCTGGGCTCGCCCGTGTCGGGTCCACCCGGTTGCAGATCGAGGCCGTCCGGGTTCGCTCAGATCAGAGGAGCCGCGGGCTCGGCGGAGCCATGATTCGGTGGGCCGTGCAGAATGCCCCGGCCTTCGGGGCTCAACTCGTCCAGCTCACGTCGGACGCAGCGCGCGTCGACGCGCACCGGTTCTATGAACGGCTGGGCTTCACCGCGTCCCACGTGGGCTTCAAACACGCCGTGCCGACGGTCTCCTGACGGCAGCACCCCCGCGGGGCAGGATCAGGCAAGCAGGCCGAGGAGCCGTCCGGCGAACCCTGCGCACGCGATCGTCGCGGTGAAGAACACGGCCACCCAGACCACGCCCGGGATGTGGGTCAGACGGGCCAGCTGGTCGGCGTCGGAGGCGGTACCGCGGCTCCGCGACCGGGACCGCTGGAGCTCGACCACGGTGCGCACAGCCCCGAGCAGCAGAAACGCCGTGATCAGCAGGGCGAAGACGCTCTGCACCGGAGGAGTGCCGAACCAGGTGATGCCGAAGACCAGTCCAGCGGTAACGAGGACGGACCACAGTCCGAACCAGTTGCGGATCTGCACGAGCAGCAGTGCCAGGGCCGCCAGCGACAGCCACAACAGGCCGATGTCGTAGCCGAGGCTGAGCATCCGTGCCGCGCCGAGCCCCAGCAGGGCAGGGGCGGTATAGCCGGCCAGCAGGGTCAGCACCATGCCGGGTCCGCGCGGGCGTCCGCTGCTGACGGTCAACCCCGAGGTGTCGGAATGCAGACGGATACCGCCGAGCCGGCGACCGCTCACCGTCGCGACCACCGCATGGCCGCCCTCGTGCGCGATCGTGATGACGTGGCGGGTGACCCGCCACGCGGCCGGCACCAGCACGAGCACGGCAGCGGCCGCGATGGTCAGCCAGGCCGTGATCGCGGGCAGAGGCTCGTTTCGGGCGGAGAGTTGCCCCCAGAGATCGACAAGCCCGTCCATGGATTTCAGCCTAGATTACCTTGGGCGGGAGCTTTATACTGATCGCAAAAGCTGGATACGAGTGAAAGGACGGTCCCCATGAGTGCTTCGGACAAGATGAAGAACTCGGCCGAGGAAGCCGTGGGCAAGGCAAAGGAGGCCGCCGGCAAATTGACCGACAACGAGCGGCTGGAAGCCGAGGGCAAGGCTGAACAGGCCAGGGCAAACCTCAAGCAGGCCGGTGAGAACGTCAAGGACGCCGTCACTGATTGAGTCGAATCCGCATCTCCACACCATCAGTGCACGTCAATCAAAAGAAAGGACGGCGAGCAGGATGAACGTACTCCTCGTCATTGTTGCCATCATCGCCATCGCGCTTCTGTTCACCGGAGGGTTCGTCGAGTCGCTCAACTTCCTCATCTGGGTCGGCATCGTGCTCGTCGTGATCGCGCTGATCGTCTGGCTTGCCCGGACGATCTCCGGGAAGCGGGCCTGACCGGGCCGCGCATGTGGTCTCCAACCCGTACCGAGAAAAAGAAAAAGCCCCGACCTTCGGGGCTTTTTCTTGGCTGTGGGCGATACCGGACTCGAACCGATGACCTCTTCCGTGTGAAGGAAGCGCGCTACCAACTGCGCCAATCGCCCCTGCGGCCTCGTACTGTAGCCACAAGTCTAGATACTAACCCAGACCGGGTGGAAGGCGCACATCGTGGGGGCCTCAACACGCCGGAACGACTCGGTTTGAATATGAACAGGACTATCGGCTAGAGTCTTCCAAGCGCGCAGAAATGCGGGCAGTTGCGGATGTGGCGCAGTGGTAGCGCATCACCTTGCCAAGGTGAGGGTCGCGAGTTCGAATCTCGTCATCCGCTCGAATGGGATCGGCCGCGAGGCCGGTTTCTTTCGGTACGAATCCCAAGTGGTGGGTTGGCCGAGAGGCGAGGCAACGGCCTGCAAAGCCGTGTACACGGGTTCGAATCCCGTATCCACCTCCAATCCCGGAAGTCGCAATGCAGGAATGATTTTCAGGAAATGGGCGATTGGCGCAGCGGTAGCGCGCTTCCCTGACACGGAAGAGGTCACTGGTTCGATCCCAGTATCGCCCACAGAGTTGGGAAACAGATAACCCCCGGTAAAGCGGGGGTTTTTTTGTTCGCACAGCACCGGAAATCCAGGTGCAGTCGGGCCTTCCTCGGGCTCGCCGCGATGAATCGCCGGGGAGGGTGCGGCGGGTTCGGCCGGAATCGGCTAGAGTCTTTCAAGTCAGCGGAAACGTTGATAAGTGCGGATGTGGCGCAGTGGTAGCGCATCACCTTGCCAAGGTGAGGGTCGCGAGTTCGAATCTCGTCATCCGCTCGAAAGGAATCGGCCGCAAAGCCGGTTCTTTTTGGTACGAATCCTATGTGGTGGGTTGGCCGAGAGGCGAGGCAGCGGCCTGCAAAGCCGTGTACACGGGTTCGAATCCCGTATCCACCTCCACTTCTGGATTGTCTTTTCAGAGAATGGGCGATTGGCGCAGCGGTAGCGCGCTTCCCTGACACGGAAGAGGTCACTGGTTCGATCCCAGTATCGCCCACAGGCAAACCCCCGGTAACTCGGGGGTTTTTCTTTGCCCAAAATGGCCGTGCCCGTCGTGGTCGAGGCGCGCCGCTAAAGTTATTGGGGTTCGAACAATACTGAAGGAGTAATACACGTGGCTGACGGCTTTGAGCTATTCACCGACCGGTCCGTTGTCGCAATGCGCGTCAACGGCGAGCTCAAGGATCTCGCCACGACGGTGACTCCGACGGATGTCGTCGAACCGGTGACCATCGGCTCGCCCGACGGCCTCAGCATCCTGCGCCACTCGGCCGCGCACGTGCTCGCACAGGCCGTGCAGACCGTGAACCCGGCGGCGCGTCTGGGAATCGGCCCGCCCGTCACCGATGGTTTCTACTACGACTTCGACGTTGAAGAGGCATTCACCCCCGAGGACATCAAGTCGCTCGAGAAGGCCATGGACCGCATCATCCGCCAGGGCCAGCGGTTCGTGCGCCGCGTCGTCACCGACGACCAGGCCCGGGACGAACTCGCCGCCGAGCCGTACAAGCTCGAACTGATCGGGCTCAAGGGCGGGGCCGCCGAGACCGTCGACAACGAGTCGGTCGAGGTCGGCGGCGCCGAACTCACCATTTACGACAACGTGGACCCGAAGACGGGGGAGACGCTCTGGAAAGACCTCTGCCGCGGTCCCCACCTGCCGAACACACGCATGATCGGCAACGGCTACTCCCTGACCCGTCTGGCCGCCGCCTACTGGCGCGGGTCCGAGAAGAACCCGCAGCTGCAGCGCATTTACGGCACCGCCTGGGCCACCAAGGACGAACTGCGGGCCTACCAAGCCCGCCAGGAGGAGGCCGCCAAGCGCGACCATCGCAAGCTCGGCGCCGAACTCGACCTCTTCAGCTTCCCCGAGGAGATCGGCTCCGGCCTGCCCGTCTTCCACCCCAGGGGCGGCATCATCCGTCAGGAGATGGAGAACTACTCCCGCAAGCGCCACACCGAGGCCGGCTACGACTTCGTCTACACGCCGCACATCACCAAGTCGAACCTGTTCGAGACGTCCGGTCACCTCGACTGGTACGCCGATGGCATGTTCCCGCCGATGAAACTCGACGCGGAGTACGACGCCGACGGCCACATGACCCGTCAGGGCGTCGACTACTACCTCAAGCCGATGAACTGCCCGTTCCACAACCTGATCTTCCGCTCCAGCGGCCGCAGCTACCGCGACCTGCCCATGCGCCTGTTCGAATTCGGCTCGGTCTACCGCTACGAGAAGTCCGGCGTCGTGCACGGCCTCACCCGCGTGCGCGGAATGACCCAGGACGACGCGCACATCTACACGACCCGCGAAGGCATGAAAGAGGAGCTCACCAGCACCCTCAACTTCGTGCTCAAGCTGCTCGCCGACTACGGCCTCGAGGACTACTACCTCGAGCTCTCCACGAAGGACCCGAAGAAGTTCGTCGGCACCGACGAGGCCTGGGCGGAAGCGACCGACACCTTGCGCGAAGTCGCCGAAGCATCCGGTCTCGAACTCGTGGCCGACCCGGGCGGCGCCGCCTTCTACGGCCCGAAGATCTCCGTGCAGGCCCGCGACGCGATCGGCCGCACCTGGCAGATGTCCACCATCCAGCTGGACTTCAACCTGCCGGAACGGTTCGACCTCGAGTACACCGCCTCCGACGGCTCCCGCCAGCGCCCGGTGATGATCCACCGGGCCCTGTTCGGTTCGATCGAACGCTTCTTCGCCGTGCTCACCGAGCACTACGCCGGGGCGTTCCCGGTGTGGCTGTCCCCGGTGCAGGTCGTCGGCATCCCCGTGTCCGAGCAATACGGTCCATACCTCGACGAAATCATCGGCCGGCTCGAGACGGCAGGCGTGCGCGCCCAGGTCGACCACTCCGACGACCGCATGCAGAAGAAGATCCGCAACCACACCAAGGCGAAGGTGCCCTTCCAGCTGATCGTCGGCGAGGATGACCGCTCCAATCGCTCGGTGAGCTTCCGGTTCCGCGACGGCACCCAGGAGAACGGCGTACCGGCCGACGAGGCCATCCGTCGCATCATCGCCGCGATCCATGCGCGCGCGCAGGTCACGACCCAGGGCCAGGTCTGAGATGGACACGCACAGCGACGAGTTCGAGGGGCTCGAGCAGTCGTCCGAGTTCGCCGCGGTTCCGGATGCCTTCCAACGGCTATGGACCCCGCACCGCCTGGTCTACATCCAGGACGGCCAGCAGCCGCACCCGGATGACTGCCCCTTCTGCCTGGCCCCGAGCATGACCGACGAGAAGGCACTGATTGTGGCCCGCGGCACGCACGCCTACGTGTTGCTGAACCTGTTCCCGTATAACAGCGGGCATCTGCTGGTCTGTCCGTACCGGCACGTCGCGACTTACGATGAGGCCAGTCCGGAGGAGGTCGCCGAGATCGGCAGTCTCACCCAGGTGGCCATGCGTGTGCTCAAGGCGGTGTCGCACTGCGACGGCTTCAACATCGGCATGAACCAAGGCCGAATTGCCGGCGCGGGCATTGCCGAGCACCTACACCAGCACATCGTTCCCCGCTGGGCGCTCGACTCGAATTTCTTCCCGATCATCGCCGGAACGAAGGCGATTCCCCGTCTTCTGGGCGATGTGCGGCGCGAAGTCGCCGAGGGCTGGCCCCAGGATGGCAACTAGCCGTATATACCCCTCCACCGGCACCCGCCGGGCGGAATCGACACCACCCAAGGAATAGAATCAAAGCTATGACTGAAACCACTTCCGCCTTTGGTTCGAGCCGCGTCAAGCGTGGTCTCGCCGACATGATGAAGGGCGGCGTCATCATGGACGTCGTCAACGCCGAGCAGGCTCGCATCGCCGAGGACGCCGGTGCTGTCGCCGTCATGGCCCTTGAGCGCGTTCCCGCCGACATCCGTTCCCAGGGTGGCGTTGCCCGCATGAGCGACCCCGACCTGATCGACAGCATCATCGCCGAGGTATCCATCCCGGTGATGGCCAAGGCGCGCATCGGCCACTTCGTCGAAGCTCAAATCCTTCAGGCCCTGAACGTCGATTACATCGACGAGTCCGAGGTGCTGAGCCCGGCTGACTACGTCAACCACATCGACAAGTGGAACTTCACGGTCCCGTTCGTCTGTGGCGCGACCAACCTGGGTGAGGCGCTTCGCCGCATCAACGAGGGCGCGGCCATGATCAGGTCCAAGGGCGAAGCCGGCACCGGCGACGTCTCGGAGGCCATGAAGCACATCCGCACCATCAAGGGTGAGGTCGCCCGCCTGTCGGCTCTGACCAAGGACGAACTGTACGTCGCCGCGAAGGAACTGCAGGCGCCGTACGAACTCGTCGCCGAGATCGCCGCCACCGGCAAGCTCCCCGTCGTGCTCTTCGTCGCGGGTGGCGTGGCCACCCCCGCCGACGCGGCCCTGATGATGCAGATGGGTGCGGACGGTGTATTCGTCGGCTCCGGCATCTTCAAGTCGGGCAACCCGCAGGCCCGCGCCAACGCCATCGTCAAGGCCGTCACCTTCTACGACGACCCCAGCGTCATCGCATCCGTCTCGCGCGGACTCGGCGAGGCCATGGTCGGCATCAACGTGTCCGATCTGGCTGCGCCGCACCGCCTCTCAGAGCGCGGCTGGTAGATACCCGTTCGTGAGCGTTGGAGTTCTCGCCCTGCAGGGTGACTTTCGTGAGCACGCCGAGGTACTGCGGTCCCTCGGCGCCGAAGTCGAACTCATCCGCCGCCCAGAGGAACTGGACCGCATCAGCGGGCTCGTGATCCCCGGCGGCGAATCCAGCGTCATGGACAAACTGGCCCGCGCGTTCGGCGTGGCGGAACCGCTGGCCGAGGCCGTGCGGGCCGGCCTGCCCGTCTACGGCACCTGCGCGGGCCTGATCATGCTCGCCGACACCGTCATCGACGGGATCGAAGGGCAGCAGAGCATCGGCGGCTTCGACATCGCCGTGCGTCGCAACGCCTTCGGTTCGCAGACGCTCTCTTTCGAGACCGACCTCGACGTGCCGGTGCTCGGTGAGCCGCCGGTGCACGCCATTTTCATCCGCGCCCCCGTGGTGGAGTCCGTCGGGACCCGGGCCCGCGCGATCGCCACGCTCTCGGACGGGCGCTGCGTCGCGGTCGAGCAGGACAACCTGCTCGGAACCTCATTCCACCCCGAGATCACCGGGGAGCACCGGTTCCACGACTATTTCCTGCAGAAGGTGGCCGCCGCCGGCTTCCGCTACTAGGCTCCGGTCATGGCCGGCTGGGTGGCGCTCCTGCGCGGAATCAACGTCAACGGGATCACGATCACGATGGCGGACCTGCGGGCCGTGTTCCGCGGGCTCGGCTACACGGATGTCCGCACGGTTCTGGCCAGCGGTAACGTGCTCTTCACGGCGGGCGAAACGGATGCCGCGGCCCTCAAGGCCACAATCGAACGCGCTCTCTCCGACAACTTCGGTTATCAGGCGTGGATCGTGCTGCTCGGCGTTGACGCACTCGACAGGGTGGCGCGGGCGTTCCCATTCGATGCGGAGCGGGACGGTTGGCATCCGTATGTCGTGTTCGGATCGGCGCGGACCGCGCTCGAGGAACTGCTCGAGGCGGCTGGGGAACCGGACCCGGAAACGGAGCAGGTTCGGCCCGGAACCGGCGTGCTCTACTGGCAGGTGCGCCGAAGCATCGGCATCAACAGTCCGTTCAGCAAGCTGAGCGGCAAGGCCCGCTACCGGTCGACGACCACCACCCGCAACCTCCGCACCCTGAACAAACTGATCGCCGCGGCCCCGGGCGCGTGAAGCCCGGCCCATCAGGCATCGCGGGTTAGAATGAGATGCACCCCACGGTGCAACGGCCAATGGCACCAGTAGTGCAGCGACCAGCACGGCGGCGGTACCCCCGCGCCAATCGACAGCCACGTCACGACAGCCAAAGACAACGGGAGACTCATGTCCGGACATTCCAAGTGGGCGACAACAAAGCACCAGAAGGCGGTCACCGACTCGCGTCGGGCCAAGGCCTTCGCCAAGTTGATCAAGAACATCGAAGTCGCGGCCCGCATGGGTGGCGCCGACCTGTCGGGCAACCCGACCCTGGTCGACGCGATCCAGAAAGCCAAGAAGACCTCTGTTCCCAACGACAACATTGACCGTGCCGTCAAGCGCGGCGCCGGCCTGTCTGGCGAAGTAGTCGACTACACCACCATCATGTATGAGGGTTACGCCGCGCACGGCGTCGCCGTCATGATCGAGTGTTTGACCGACAACAAGAACCGCGCGGCCGCCGAGGTGCGCACCACCATGTCCAGAAACGGCGGCAACATGGCCGACCCCGGCAGCGTCGCGTACAACTTCCACCGCAAGGGCATCGTCGTCGTGCCGAAGAGCAACGGCCTCAGCGAAGATGACGTGCTCCTCGCCGTGCTCGACGCGGGCGCCGAAGAGGTCGTCGACGACGGTGAGAAGTTCGAGGTTTTCAGCGAAGCGCACGATCTCGTCCCGACCCGGACCGCCCTGCAGACCGCCGGGATCGACTACGACTCCGCCGACATCGCGTTCGTGCCCCAGCTCAAGGTAGAGGTCGACGCCGAAACCGCCCGCAAGGTGTTCCGACTGATCGACGCCCTCGAAGAACTTGACGACGTGCAGAACATCTACAGTAACTACGACGTGTCGCCCGAGGTCGTCGCGGAGCTTCAGGCCGAAGCCGAGTAGCGCGCTGTGTCGGTCCGGGTTCTGGGCATCGATCCCGGGCTGACCCGCTGCGGCGTCGGAATCGTAGACGTCGCCGCCAACCGATCCGCGTCCCTGGTCGACGTGACCGTGCTGCGCAGCTCGCCGGACTTGCCGCTCGAGCAGAGGCTCCTGCTGATCAGCCGGGGCCTGGAAGACCTGCTCGACCGGCACAAGCCGGCGGTCGTCGCCATCGAGAGGGTGTTCGCTCAGGACAATGTCAGCACCGTGATGGGCACCGCCCAGCTGAGCGGCGTCGCGCTGCTCCTGGCCGCTCAGCGTGGGCTGACGGTCACCCTGCACACCCCGAGCGAGGTCAAGGCAGCCATCACCGGCTACGGGTCCGCCGACAAAGCCCAGGTCGGCGCCATGGTGGCGCGGGTGCTGGGCCTGGCCGAGGTGCCCAAGCCCGCGGATGCCGCGGACGCGCTGGCCATCGCGATCTGCCATGCCTGGCGCACCGGGGCGGCCGGCGGCACCCTGCCCACCAGCGCCGACGTGGTCCCCGGCACCCTGACCCCGGCCCAGAAGGCGTGGCGCACCGCCGAGCGCAGCGCAGTGTCGCCGGTGCCCCGTAGTCTGAAGCGGTGATTGCTTCCGTTCGTGGCCTTGTCCTGTCTGCCGTGGGTTCCACGGCCGTGATCGAGGTCGGGGGAGTCGGTCTGGCCGTACAGGTCACCCCGGCCACTGCGCTCTCCCTGCGCGTCGGCACGGAGGCCCGGCTTTCGACCACCCTTATCGTGCGCGAGGACTCGCTCACCCTCTTCGGATTCCCGTCCGCCGACGAACTCGAGGTCTTCGAGCTTTTGGTCGGCGTCACCGGGGTCGGCCCGAAATCGGCCCTCGGCGTACTCGCGGTGCTCAGCCCCGTCCAGATCGCGCAGGCCGTCTCGGCAGAAGACGACGGCGCTTTCCGCAAGGTCAGCGGCATCGGCCCGAAAACGGCCAAACTGATCGTGCTCTCCCTGGCCGGCAAGGTGTTCGTGACCGTCACGGCCGCGGCATCCGCCCGCCCGGAGCCCACCAGCGTGTCGGCGAACGTGCAGGCCGCCCTGATCGGGCTCGGCTGGTCGGAGAAGGTGGCCGCCGAGGCCGTCGACGAGACCCTCGCGGAGACCGTGGAACCCGGGCAGGTCGGCGTCGCAGCGCTCCTTCGCCTCGTACTCGTCAGGCTCGGCCCGGCCCAGCAGGCATCGGAGCGTCGCCCGTGACCGGCGCACAGGGTCTGGCCGGAGATCCCGGCGTGGAGCTCACCAAGCCGGAACTCGGGGGCGACGCCGAACTTGCCTTCGAGGGTGCCCTCCGTCCGCGCAGCCTCGGCGAGTTCGTCGGCCAGCAGAAGGTTCGCGGGCAGCTGCAGCTGCTCCTGACCGCCGCTACCATGCAGAGCCGCACTCCCGACCACATCCTTCTGGCCGGCCCGCCCGGACTCGGCAAGACCACTTTGGCCATGATCATCGCCTACGAGGGCAACCGCCCGCTGCGGATGTCCAGCGGCCCGGCCATCCAGCACGCCGGTGATCTGGCGGCGGTACTCTCCTCGCTGGTGCCCGGCGAGGTGCTGTTCATCGACGAAATCCACCGCATGGCCCGCTCCGCCGAGGAGATGCTCTATCTGGCGATGGAGGACTTCCGCATCGACATCATGGTCGGCAAAGGCGCCGGCGCCACCTCGGTTCCCCTCGACCTGGCACCGTTCACCCTGGTTGGCGCCACGACCCGGTCCGGACTGCTGCCCAACCCACTGCGCGACCGGTTCGGCTTCACCGCCCACCTCGAGTTCTACACCGACGACGAACTCGAGCAGGTGCTCGGCCGGGCAGCCAAGCTGCTCGACCTGTCGATCGACACGGCCGCCACCGCCGAGATCGCCGGTCGGTGCCGCGGCACGCCCAGAATCGCCAACCGCCTGCTCCGGCGGGTGCGGGACTACGCGCTGGTGCACGGTGGAGACGCCGATGTGGCCGCGGTGCACGCGGCTCTCGAGCTGTACGACGTCGACGCCATCGGGCTCGACCGGCTCGACCGGGAGGTGATGCGCATCATCCTGACCCGTTTTGGGGGAGGGCCGGTGGGTCTGAACACGCTCGCGGTGTCCGTGGGGGAGGAGTCCGAGACCATCGAGGCCGTCGTGGAGCCGTTCCTGGTGCGGATCGGCTTCCTGATGCGCACCCCGCGCGGCCGGGTGGCGACCGCGGAAGCGTGGCGGCATTTCGGCCTGACGGCGCCTCTGGTGGGCGGGCCGCCAATCCCTCTTATGCTGGATGACCTATAATTCGAGTTGGTTCGCTTCGAACCACTCGTGCTGGTTCCCCCGAGCCAGACGCACAGACTTCGGCCCTCGCGCCGCAACCGGAAGGTCCCACAGTTTTATGGATCCGTTGACTCTCGTCATGCTCGCCGTTCTCGCGGCGCTCGTGTTCTTCATGTTCCGCAACAGCCGCAAACGCCAGAAGGACCTCGCTGCCCTGCAGGCCCAGATGGTCGTCGGCGCCGAGGTCATGACCAACTTCGGCATGTACGGAACCATTCTCGCGATTGACGAGGAGGCGAACAAGGTTGCCCTCGAGATCGCTCCGGGAACCGTCGTGCAGCTGCACCGTCAGACCATCGCCCGCGTGGTGGAACCGATCGTGGCCGAGCCCGAAGATGAGGGCGTCGCCGAGCTGAACCAGGGCAGCGCCACCGTTATGGGCGAACCTGACTTCGGTCAGCGCGTCGCCGACACCGACGAAGAGCCTAAAAAGGGCGACGCCTAACCAATCCCTCTCCATGCCCGCGCCTCGGCGCGGGCATGAGCATGAGCATAGAAAGCTGAGTTCTCTGGTGGCAAAGTCGTCTCCGGCCAAGAAGGCCTGGCGTTCCCTCACGTGGCTGGGTGTGATCATCGTCGGCCTGATTGCGCTCAACACGGCCGGCGTGCTCACCGGCGGCGGATCCTGGACGCCCAAGCTGGCCCTGGACCTCGAGGGCGGCACGCAGATCATCCTCGCGCCGAAGCTCGAGTCCGGGCAGTCCGTCTCCTCGGAGCAGCTCAACGAGGCCGTGAAGATCATTCGGCAGCGCATCGACTCGGCAGGCGTCTCCGAGGCGGAGATCAACACCCAGGGCGGCCAGAACATCGTCGTGTCCATCCCCGGCGTGCCGGACGACGCGACGATCAACCGAATCGAGTCCTCAGCCAAGCTCGAGTTCCGCCCGGTGCTCGTGGCCGGTGCCCCGTCCGCGGCCAGCGTCGGTGAAAACGTTGTCGGAGAGGACGGGGTCGCGACCCCGGTACCGACCCCCACGGTCGACCCGAGTCTGGAAAGCACCCCGACCGCGGTGCCCACCGACGGGAGCGACCTGAACTGGATCACCCCCGCGCTCCAGGCCCAGTACGAGGCCTTCGATTGCAGCAAGATCGATACCACCAATGTGGCACCGGCGGCGGAGCCGCTTGTCACCTGTGAGGCCGACGGCTCCATCAAGTACATCCTCGGCCCGGTCGAAGTCAGCGGCGAGAACGTCTCCGACGCGACCAACGGCCAGCAGACCACGCAGAGCGGCGCCACGACCGGTGAATGGGTCGTCAACATCACCTTCGACGGAACCGGAACCAAGGCCTTCGCCGACGTCAGCACCCGGCTGAATGCGCTCACCGCAGCGCAGAACCAGTTCGCGATCGTGCTCGACGGCAACGTCATCTCGGCCCCGCGCACCCTGGCGGCCATCACCGACGGCAACGCGCAGATCAGCGGTGACTTCGACCAGGACTCGTCGAAGGCCCTCGCCGACCAGCTCAAGTTCGGCGCCCTGCCGATCAGCTTCACGGTGCAGAGCCAGGACACCATCTCGGCGACCCTGGGCTCGAGCCAGCTCACCGGCGGCCTGATCGCAGGCCTGATCGGACTCGTACTGGTCGTGCTCTACTCGCTGATCCAGTATCGCCTGCTCGGCCTCGTCACCGTGGCGTCGCTCACGGTCGCCGCGATCATCACCTACCTGCTGATCACGATCCTGTCCTGGCGCGAGGGCTACCGGCTGTCGTTGGCCGGCGTCGCGGGTCTGATCGTCGCGATCGGCATCACCGCCGACTCCTTCATCGTCTACTTCGAGCGGGTGCGTGATGAGCTGCGGGACGGACGAGGGCTCGAATCCTCCGTCGAGGCCGGCTGGAAGCGCGCCCTGCGCACCATCCTCGCCTCCGACGCGGTCAACATCTTGGCCGCCGGCGTCCTGTTCATCGTCGCCGTCGGCAACGTCAAGGGCTTCGCCCTCACCCTGGGGCTGACCACCCTCGTCGACGTGCTCGTGGTCATGCTCTTCACCCACCCGATGCTCCAGCTGCTGGCGCGCACGAAGTTCTTCAGCGACGGACACAAGTTCAGCGGCCTCGACCCGCGGGCCCTGGGCGCGACCTACCGCGGGCGGGCGAAATTCCGTCCCTCGGATGACCTCCCTTCCGCCAAACTGTCCTCGGCCAGCCGTGAGGCAGCCAAGCGCCAGACCATCGCCGAGCGCAAGGCGTCAGAACTCGTCGGTTCCAGTGCGGATCGAACGACCGACGGGAAGGATTCCTAATGGCTAGCTTTTCCCAGTTCGGCAACGACCTGCACACCGGCAAGCGCTCGTTCGACATCGTCGGGCGGCGCAAGACCTGGTACCTGGTCGCGGTCGTGGCACTCTTCGTGGCCATCGTCGTTCCCCAGCTGCGTGGCGGCTTCGTCTTCGGCATCGAGTTCACGGGAGGCTCCGAGTTCAAGATCTCCCAGGTCGCCGACCAGGACCAGCGAGCTGCCGCCGATGCCGTGACCGAGGTCGTCCCGTTGGCGACGCCCAGGGTGTCGAGCGTCAGCACCACCGGCATCCGCGTGCAGACCGACCAGCTTACCAGCGACGAGACTCGGGAGATTCGCGCCGCGCTGGCGGATGCCTACGCCGTGCCGATCGAGCAGGTCACCGCGTCCTTCATCGGTCCGGTCTGGGGCCAGGACATCACCGGCCAGGCCGTGCGCGGACTCCTCATCTTCCTCGTGCTCGCCGCCATCGGCATGGCACTGTACTTCCGCACCTGGAAGATGTCGGTCGCGGCCATGACCGCGCTGATGCACGACCTCGTCATCACCGCCGGGATCTACGGCATCACCGGTTTCGAAATCACCCCGGCCGCCGTGATCGGATTTCTCACGATCCTCGGCTACTCGCTCTACGACACGGTCGTGGTCTTCGACAAGATCCGCGAGAACACCTCGGAGGCGGGCGCCGAGACGCGCACGTTGGCCGAATCCGTGAACCTGGCCGTCAACCAGACCCTGGTGCGCTCGATCAACACCTCCGTCGTCGCGGTGCTGCCGGTCGCCTCGATCCTCTTCATCGGAACGCTCGTGCTCGGGGCAGGAACCCTTCGGGACATCTCGTTGGCACTTCTGATCGGCATCGTCGCCGGCGCCTACTCGACGATCTTCATCGCGTCGCCGCTGTACGCTCAAATCCGCTCCGCGGAGCCGGCCGTGCGCCGGGCCGACCAGAAGGTTCTCGCCCAGCGGGCGAAGGCCGGCCCCGCGCTGAAGGTGGCCGCCGAAGTCAGCACCTAGTCGGCCCCGATCACCGCCGGAGGAGGCCCGCACCCGAGCCGGAAGTGGTACCCGATCCGGCTCGGGAGCAGTAATAATTGATCAAGCGGATGGAGGTGGCCAGATGACCGAACTGACGACTCCTCCTGCCTACCCGGCTCCGCTCCCGCCGGCATCCTTGCGGCGCCTCGTGCCTCGGATCTTTTCCCGGGCCCAGCCGGTCGGCGCGGTCGACACGCTGCTGAAGACCGTGCGGATGCACCATCCCAAGGTGGACCTCTCGATCATCGAGCGGGCCTACGTCACCGCGGAGCAGGCGCATGAGGGCCAGTTTCGCCGCAGCGGAGAGCCGTACGTCACACATCCGGTCGCGGTCGCGCAGATCCTGGCGGATCTGGGCATCGGCCCCAAGACCGTCTCGGCGGCACTGCTGCACGACACCGTGGAGGACACCGAGTACACTCTCGACCAGTTGCGGCACGATTTCGGCGACGAGATCACCATGCTGGTCGACGGCGTCACCAAGCTGGACAAGGTCAAGTACGGCGACAGCACCCAGGCCGAGACCGTGCGCAAGATGATCGTGGCGATGTCTAAGGACATTCGTGTGCTGATCATCAAGCTCGCCGACCGGCTGCACAACGCGCGCACGTGGGGATTCGTGCCTGCCGAGTCCGCGGTTCGGAAGGCGACCGAGACGCTGGAGATTTACGCGCCGCTCGCGCATCGCCTGGGCATCCAGGCCATCAAGTGGGAGCTCGAAGACCTCTCGTTCGCGGTGCTGTACCCCAAGCTCTACGCCGAGATCGACAGTCTTGTCAAGCAGCGCACTCCGCAGCGCGAAGAGTTCGTGCAGCACGTCATCGACTCGATCGTCGACGACCTGAAGGCCGCCCGCATCCGGGGCAAGGTCGCCGGCCGGCCCAAGCAGTACTATTCGATCTACCAGAAGATGGTCGTGCGCGGGCGCGAGTTCGACGACATCTACGACCTGGTCGGCATTCGAGTTCTCGTCAACTCGGTGCGGGACTGCTACGCGGTTCTCGGCGCAATCCACGCCCGGTGGACGCCGCTTCCCGGCCGGTTCAAGGACTACATCGCCACCCCCAAATTCAACCTGTACCAGTCGCTGCACACCACGGTTCTCGGCCCGAGCGGGCGCGCCGTGGAGATCCAGATCCGCACCCAGGAAATGCACCAGCGCGCCGAATTCGGCGTGGCCTCGCACTGGAAGTACAAGGAGCAGACCACCGGCAAGAGTTCCGGTCCGGGCCCGCAGAGCGACACCGACATGGCTTGGCTCGCCCACATCTCCGACTGGCAGGCCGAAACGGCCGACCCGGGAGAGTTCCTCGACTCGCTGCGCTACGAGATCGGCGCCAAAGAGGTCTACGTCTTCACCCCCAAGGGCCGGGTGATCGGTCTGCCGGCCGACGCCACCCCGGTCGACTTCGCCTACGCCGTGCACACCGAGGTCGGCCATCGCACCATGGGCGCCAAGGTCAACGGGCGCCTCGTCCCGCTGGAGAGCCCTCTCGTCACCGGTGACGTCGTCGAGGTGTTCACGTCGAAGAATCCCGACTCCGGGCCGAGCAAGGACTGGCTGAACTTCGTCAAGAGCCCCAGGGCTCGCAACAAGATCCGCCAGTGGTTCACCAAGGAGCGCCGCGACGAGGCGATCGAGCAGGGCCGCGACGCCATCGCACGCGCTATGCGCAAGCAGAACCTGCCGCTGCAGAAACTGATGAACCAGGACTCCTTCGCCGAGGTTGCCGCGGTGATGAAGTATGAAGACGTCTCTGCGCTGTACGCCGCCGTCGGCGAGGGGCATGTGTCGACGCAGTCGGTGCTGGAGAAGGTGGTTGCCACCCTGCAGAGCGTCGAGGAGAGCGACGCCACGGACCTGCCGTTCGCGCCCCACGGCCGCACCCAGACGCTCCGCAACAGCGACTCGGGCATCCTCGTGCGCGGCGCCCCCGACATCCTGGTGAAGCTTGCCCGGTGCTGCACTCCCGTGCCGGGCGACAAAGTCGTGGGGTTTATCACGCGCGGCGCTGGGGTATCGGTGCACCAGGCATCCTGTCGCAACGTGCAGTCCCTGCTCAAGGAACCCGAGCGCATGATCGACGTCGATTGGGCGCCCACTTCCAAGAGCCTGTTCCTGGTGCAGATCCAGATCGAGGCTCTCGACCGCTCCGGGCTGCTTTCCGACGTCACCCGGGTGCTGTCGGAGCATCACGTCAACATCCTGTCGGCGACGGTGCACACCTCCTCCGACCGACTCGCGATCAGCCGGTTCGTCTTCGAGATGGGCGACACCACGCACCTCGATCGCGTGCTCAATGCGGTGCGCCGTATCGACGCCGTTTATGACGTCTATCGCGTCAACGAGGGCTGAGCGGCCATTCAGCTCGCATTGGCCTCCCGTTAGAGACATCAGGTGGGGCGCGGATGCTCGTCGAGGTACCGTTGCACCTCCCGCAGTCGGGTGAGGGCCGGAGCCTTGAACGGCAGGTTGGGTGCCGCGCATAGGCGACTCGCCGGGTCGGTGCTGGTGCAGCCGGCCAGGCGCAGCAGGGCGGCGATCAGGGCAACCCGGTCACCGTCGGTGGGCTCGTCGTGCCAGCGGACGAGGTCGACGGCGGTGCGCAGGGGCAGCGTGACCCGGAGGCCGGAGATCGCCTGAAGCTGGTCGGACGGGCAGCTCACCTCGCGGATCTGCATTCGGGGTGACGGGACCAGTTTCATTCGGGCGGAACTCTGCACGCAGAAGTGGTGGCGGCGAGGTTCCGGCGCCAGACCGTAGATCCAGGCAGCGGTCATCCGCTCGGCGATGGCCCTTGGGGACGCAAGCAGCAACCCGACGGCTCGGGCGCGTCGCACCCGGTCATCGACCTCGTCGACCGGGCACCAAAAGTCGCCCAGGGTGAAGAGTTCCCCGTCGAGACGGGCGCCGCACAGCTCCGCAAGCGGCAGGTCCTGGGCAGAGAGCACCACGGGAAGGCGTGAGTTCATCGATTGTGGGTTCATCGACTCAGCGTGCGCCGGGTGTGTTCTCCCGCCCACAAAAAGCGGGGATCTGTGGACAGATCCCCGCTGGTCGTGCTGTGGACGGCCGGGCTATTGGCCGATGGCCTTCAGCCACGCCTTGCGGGTCTCGAGAGCCTCGGTGGCTTCCGTGATCGCCGCGGCATCCCCGCCGGCCTGCGCCGCGGCCAGTTCGGCCTCGAGCTTGACGATGGCATCGTTCAGCTGGCCGGCCAGACCCTCGGCGCGAGCCTTGGTCTCCGGGTTGTTGCGCTTCCAGTGGTCGTCGTCGAGCTTGCGCACGGCTGCCTCAACCTTGCGCATGCGGTCCTCGATGGACTTGACCGAGTCGCGCGGAACCTTGCCGATGGCGTCCCACCGGCGCTGGATGGAGCTCAGCGAGCTGCGCGCCTTGGCGCGGTCCGTCTCGGCCAGCAGAAGTTCGGCTTCGGTGAGCAGCTCGACCTTAAGAGTCAGGTTTCCCGCGAACTCCTCGTCGTCGTGCGCGTCGATTTCGGACTTGACCGAGTAAAGCACGTCGCCGGCTGCCTTGAACTTGGCCCACATGGCGTCGTCCTGCTTCTTGCCGCTGCGACCCGCGAGCTTCCACTCGTCGAGCAGATTGCGATAGCCCGGGATGCCATCGGCGCCCTTGGGGGCGAGGGCCTCGGCCTGTTCGATCAGGTGCTGCTTGCGGTTGCGAACGTCCTTGTGGGCGCTGTCCAACTCGGCGAAGAATGCCTTGCGGTTCTGCTCGATCGTGGTGCGGGCCGCGCGGAACCGCTTCCAGAGGTCATTGGCCTCGCCCTTGGGAATGCGCGGAGCATCGTGCTGGTGGGCCTGCCATTTCGCGAACAGGGCTTCCAGAGCAGCGCTGGTCTGCTTCCACTGCGTCTTAGCCGGGTCTTCGGCGGCGAGAGCCTCGGCCTCGGCGACGATCGCGGCACGCTCGGCGACGGCGGCGGTCGCTGCAGCCTTCGCTTCGGCGCCCTGCTGCTCGGTGAGCTCGGTCACCGCGCCGCCGAGGGCACCCAGGCGGGTGGCCAGGGCTGCCAGGTTGCCGACCGCGTTGGCGTTCGCCACGGCCTCGGTCAGATGTTTGACGGACTTCGCGATATCTGCGGCAGGTGCGCCACCCTTGGCGCGCTGTTCGAGAAGCGTGACTTGGCCGTTGAGCTCAACGTATTTCCGTTCGAAGTAGGCAAGCGCCTCTTCCGGCGTCGCGTCGGGATACTGTCCCACGGCGCGCTCGCCTGTCGCTTCGCGCACGTAAACCGTGCCGGTTTCGTCTACGCGACCCCATGGTTGCTGATCTGTCGTAGTCAAGAGCCTCACCTTATCGATGTCGTTGTGTGCTCACAAGTGAGCCAATACCCGGTCAAGCCTATTGCAAGCCCGCGCGCTGTTCGTCTGTTCTACTGAACTGATACCTGAGTGATGCTGGTCGGCACCTGAGGGGTGCCGTCCGAAGAGCCGTCGGCGACGCCGGCAGCCGTGATCTGCGCTTTGATTTCGTCCAGTCCATCGGTCACCCGGCCGAGCACCGTGTAGCCGCCGACCGCGTCGGCGGGGATGGTCGTGTCGTCGTAGACGATGAAGAACTGGCTGCCCATACTGTAGGCGTTGCCGCCCTGGCGGGCCATGGCCAGTGTGCCGGCTGGGTACACATCGTCGGCCGGGGCGTTTTCAATCGGTCCATAACTGTAGCCGGGGCCACCCGATCCCGTTCCGGTCGGGTCCCCGCACTGCAGCACGAAGAAACCGCCGTCGGTGAGCCGGTGGCAGGTCACGTCCTGGTAGAAGCCGGTGGTGATCAGGTTGATGGTCGAGGACACCGCCTGAGGGGCGAGGGCTCCATCGAGCTCGATCTCGAGCGGAATGCCGTTGAGGGCCAGCGTGCCGGTCCAGGTGCGGTCTTCCGCCAGGGTGCTGGGCGGCACCTCGCCGCTGTTCGCGCTGTCGAACGGTGCGGCCGACGCGGAGGGGGAAGCGGTGTCGGCCACGGAGGGTGCCGGGCTGCCGGGGCCTCCGGTGAAGAACAGCACCTGGGCGCCAACGGCCAGCGCCACGACCACGGCCACGCTGACGCCGGCGATGAGGTTGTCCCGCCGGCGCCGCTTCACTTGGTGCGCATTCACCGAACGCCGGGCCTGAAAGGCGCGTACACGCACGCGCGCCTCGCGGGCTTCACGTTCTTGCTTCTTGTTCGGTACCACGTCGTAGCCTCCAGGCGGCCTCCATCGGAAGGCCCGATCGAACGGGGACGGCTCCAGCGTCTGGCGCCCGAACCATGTTGAACTCTACGCAACCCGGAGAGGGCAAACAAACATCCGCTCCGGGCAGCACCGGTTCAGGATCGGCCCGGTCACCGGCACAAACTACGCTGGACCCATGGTGGATTCACAACCGGGACTGCGCAGCGGGGCCACACCCCTCGCCGTACGGATGCGCCCGACGAGCCTCGAGGAGGTCGCCGGTCAGAAGCATCTGCTCACACCGGGCTCCCCGCTGGTCAGCCTGGCCAGTGACAAGACAGGGGAGCAGGGCGCGATCTCCGTCATCCTGTGGGGCCCGCCCGGCACCGGCAAGACCACCCTGGCCCAGGCCATCGCGCGCAGCTCGGGCCGCCGGTTCGTCGAGCTGTCCGCCGTGTCGGCCGGAGTGCGGGACGTGCGCCAGGTAATGGAAGAGGCGCGCACCAGCCGGGACCTCTACGGACTCTCCACCGTGCTCTTCCTGGACGAGATCCACCGGTTCAGCAAGGCGCAGCAGGACGCTCTCCTGCCCGGGGTGGAGAACGGGGTCATCATCCTCGTGGCCGCCACCACCGAGAACCCGTCCTTCTCCGTCATCTCGCCGCTGCTGTCCCGCTCCCTACTGCTCACCCTCGAAACGCTCAGCGACGACGACCTCGCTGTCGTTGTCGACCGGGCCGTGGTCGACCCGCGCGGCCTGGCCGACCGGTTCGTGCTCGACCCCGAAGCCAGGGCCGCGATCATCCGGCTCGCGTCCGGTGACGCCCGACGGGCGCTGACCGCCCTGGAAGCTGGGTCGGTGGCGGCGGCGTCCTCCGTCGACGCCGAGTCCGACGCGAAGCCGGTCATCACCACCGAGGTGGTCGCCCTCGCTGTCGACCGTGCGCTTCTGCGCTACGATCGCAACGGCGACGAGCACTACGACGTCATCAGCGCCTTCATCAAATCGGTACGCGGCTCGGATGTCGACGCGTCCCTCCACTATCTCGCGCGCATGATCGAGGCCGGCGAAGATCCCCGGTTCATCTGCCGCCGCATCATCGTGCTGGCCTCCGAAGACATCGGCATGGCCGACCCGCAGGCGCTGGTGATCGCCATCGCCGCCGCCGACGCCGTGCAATACATCGGCATGCCCGAGGGCCGCATCCCGCTCGCCCAGGCCGTCGTGCACCTGGCCACCGCACCCAAGTCCAACGCGGCCTACATGGCCCTGGATGCGGCGATCGCCGACGTGCGGAATGGCAAGACCGGCCGGGTGCCCAAACCGTTGCGGGATGCGCACTACCCAGGCGCCAAACGCCTCGGCCACGGCAAGGGCTACAAGTATCCCCACGACGACGCCCTCGGCGTGCTGGCCCAGCAGTACCCGCCGGACGAGCTCGCCGAGGTGCGCTATTACGAGCCCACCGAGCATGGCCACGAGCGCGAGGTCTCGGCCCGCCTCGCCAAGTTGCGCAAGATCATCCGTGCCCGCTGAACGGAACGGCCGAACAACCCGATGTGCTAACCTGAACGCTGCCTACAAATGGAATCGGTATGCGGCTGCGTCCGATTCCGGATTTGATGGTTTCGCCCTGTAGCCGGGCGTCCCGTGGCACCACCCCTCTGAACTCCCATGACGTTGAGCCCGTGCTGTCTCATCGCGCGGCCGCCGCCCTGGTTTCCCCTTGTTTGCAGTTCCATCGAAAGGACACCGTGTCTACCAAGTCACGTACCCGCAGTAAGACCCGCCTCTCGCGGGCCCTGGGCATCGCCCTGACCCCGAAGGCCGCGCGCTATCTGGAGAAGCGTCCGTACGCCCCGGGCGAGCACGGTCGCACCAAGCGCAAGACCGACTCCGACTACGCTGTCCGCCTCCGCGAAAAGCAACGCTTACGCGCCCAGTACGGCATCCGCGAAGCCCAGCTCAAGATCGCGTTCGAGGAAGCTCGCCGCGCCCAGGGACTGACCGGTGAGAACCTCGTCGAGATCCTCGAGACCCGTCTCGACGCTCTTCTCGTTCGCTCCGCGATCGCCCGCACCACCGCCCAGGCCCGTCAGATGATCGTGCACCGTCACATCCTGATCGACGGCCAGCTGGTCGACCGTCCCTCCTTCCGCGTGAAGCCGGGACAGCTCATCCACGTCAAGCCCAAGAGCGAGGCCATGGAGCCGTTCCAGGTCGCAGCCGCCGGCGGTCACGTCGACGTTCTGCCCAAGCTCCCCGCCTACCTCGAGGTCGAGATCGACAAGCTGCAGGCCCGCCTCGTGCGCCGCCCGAAGCGCATCGAAATCCCCGTGACCTGTGAAGTCCAGCTCGTCGTCGAGTACTACGCGGCCCGCTAGGCTCCTTTTCACCCGCACCGCCGTCAGGCGCTGCAACTGAACTACGCTGGAGAGCGGATCACCCTGGGGTGGTCCGCTCTTTGCGTACGCGCACCAAGCTCGTGAATGTCGAATCTGGAATGGATGGTTGGTCAATGTCTGGTGGAGATATTGTCGGGCTCGTGTTCGCCGCTGCCTTCCTGATGTTGGTCGGGTTCCTGGCCCTGCCCCTGGTCAAGCTCGGCCGCGTCTTCGACGAGACGACGGTGGCCATCCGCGACCTGACCCACACCGTCACCCCACTGCTCGAGGAATCCACCAAGACCATTCGGGAGACCAACGCGCAGTTGGCCCGGGTGGACACCATCACCTCGAACGTGGCGGATGTCACGGGCAACGTCTCCGCCCTGGTCGCCCTCGTCGCGGCGACCGTCGGCGGCCCGCTGGTCAAACTGGCCGGCTTCTCCGCGGGGGTTCGCGCGGCGCTGAGGGCTGCCCGCCCGGGCGGCACCCGCCGCCGCCGCCACAGGTAGTCGGGTACTCTGGAACGGAGCCGGCCCGTCAGGGATTCGCCGGTCAGACGGTCGTTCCAGACGTTCAACCGCCGTGAACCGACCTTTTCACCACTTTTCAGGGTCTCCACACATATTCAGGGAGCATTGCTATGAAGAATTTCATCTGGTTTGTCGTCGGTGTCACCACGGGGCTGCTCATCGCCCGCGAAGCCGGCAAGACGCGTCAGGGGAAGCAATTCTTCGCCGATCTGGACACCAAAGCGCGCGAGTTCGGTGAGGCCATCTCGGACGGCTACCGCAAGCGTGAGGCCGAGCTGCGGGATGCCATCGGCGACATCGAGTCGGAGACCGAAATCACGATCGAAAAACTCGCCAAGTAAGTACTCGCCAAGTACGCGCTCGCCAGGTAGGTATCATCCATATCTTTTCCACTACAACGAACTACGGAACTAATGCAGACTGCTGAAATTCGCGGGCGCTGGCTCGACTTCTTCGCCGATCGCGGTCACACCGTCGTCCCCTCCGCTTCGCTTGTCAGCGACGACCCCACACTCCTGTTCACGGTGGCCGGGATGGTTCCGTTCGTACCGTATTTGACCGGTCTCGTGCCGCCCCCCTACCCGCGAGCGACGAGTGTTCAGAAATGCATCCGCACCAACGACATCGAAGAGGTCGGCAAGACCCCGCGTCACGGCACCTTCTTCCAGATGAACGGCAACTTCTCGTTCGGCGACTACTTCAAGGAACAGGCGATCGGTTACGCCTGGGAACTGCTCACCAGCTCGGATGCCGACGGCGGTTACGGCTTCGCCGAGAAGGACCTCTGGGTCACCGTCTACGAGGACGACGACGAGGCCTTTCGGTACTGGCGCGCCCTCGGCCTGCCCGAGCACCGCATCCAGCGTCTCGGCATGGACTCCAACTACTGGTCGACCGGTCAGCCCGGGCCCGCCGGACCCTGCTCCGAGATCTTCTTCGACCGCGGCCCGGCCTACGGCATCGACGGCGGCCCGGCCACCGACGACGACCGGTACGTCGAAATCTGGAACCTCGTCTTCATGCAGTACCTCCGCGGCGAGGGCACCAGCAAGAACGACTTTGTCATCCTCGGCGACCTGCCGAAGAAGAACATCGACACCGGCATGGGGCTCGAACGTGTCGCCTTCCTCAAACAGGGCGTTCAGAACATGTACGAGATCGACCAGGTGCGCCCGGTCCTCGACCGGGCCGCGGAACTGTCCGGTCGCCGCTACGGGGCCGTTCACGACGACGACGTGCGGATGCGCATCGTCGCCGACCATGTGCGGTCGTCCCTGATGCTGATGAGCGACGGAGTGATGCCGTCCAACGAGGGCCGCGGGTACATCCTGCGCCGCCTGATGCGCCGCAGCGTGCGCGCCATGCGCCTCCTCGGCGTCGACGCCGCGACCTTTCCCGAATTGTTTCCGGCCTCGCGCGACGCCATGGCCGGCGCGTACCCCGAGATCAAGGCGGACTACGCCCGCATCAGCCAGGCTGCGTATGCCGAAGAGGAGACCTTCCTGCGCACCCTCGCCAGTGGCAGCGCCGTGCTCGACCTCGCCGTCGCGAAGACCAAGAAGGCCGACAAGGTCGTTCTGCCGGGCGACACCGCGTTCCTCCTGCATGACACCTACGGCTTCCCGATCGAGATCACCCTCGAGATGGCCGAGGAGGCCGGGCTCAGCGTCAACCGCGAGGCCTTCGACACGCTGATGGCCAAGCAGCGCGCGATGGCCAAGGCCGACGCCAAGGCCAAGAAGACGCACCTCGCCGACCTGTCGGTCTACAGCGCATTCCGCGCGGCGGGGGAGACCGTCTTCACGGGCTACGACGCTCTGCAGACCGAATCCAGCGTGCTTGGGATCATCGTCAACGGTCTCTCCGTCGACCGCGCCGTCTCCGGTGACATCGCCGAGGTGATCCTCGCCGAGACGGCCCTGTACGCGGAGTCCGGCGGCCAGGAGGCCGATGCCGGTTTGATCGTGGGCACCGGCTACGAGCTCGAGGTGCTCGACGTGCAGAAGCCCGTCAAGGGCCTGATCAGTCACAAGGTTCAGGTGCGGACCGGCGAAGTCGGCGTCGGGGACTCCGCCACCAGCGTCGTCGACCCCGACTGGCGCCGCGGTGCCCGACAGGCGCACTCCGGCACACACGTGCTGCATGCCGCCCTCCGCCAGGTGCTCGGCCCGAACGCCCACCAGTCCGGCTCGTACAACAAGGCCGGCTTCTTCCGCCTCGACTTCTCCTGGAACCAGGCACTGTCCCCGGCGACCCGAAGCGAGATCGAAGAGATCTCCAACAACGCCATCCGGGACAACCTGCCCGTGCTCACCCGGGAGCTGCCCCTGGCCGAGGCGAAGGCGCTCGGCGCGATGGCCCTGTTCAGCGAGAAGTACGGCGACCGAGTGCGCGTCGTCGATATCGGCGGCCCCTGGTCTCGCGAACTCTGCGCGGGAACCCACGTCGCCTCCAGCGCCGAGATCGGCATGATCAACCTTGTCAGCGAGGGTTCTGTCGGTTCCACGAACCGCCGGGTGGAGTCGTTGGTCGGCCTCGAGGCCTTCCGCGACCTGGCCGCCGAGCGCGCCCTCGTCTCCCAGCTGACCTCACACCTGAAGACGCCGCGGGAGCAGTTGCCAGAGCGCATCAACGAGCTCGTGCAGAGCCTCAAGGCCGCCGAGAAGAAGATCGCCGCGTTCGAGGCGCGGGCCCTCTCCGACAGGGTGCCGGCCCTCGTCGCCTCGGCAAAGCTGGCCGGTTCCGTCAATGTCGTGGCCGAGCAGGTCGGCACGCTGGGCTCCGCTGACGACCTGCGGATGCTGGTCACAGCCACCCGCACGCAGCTCGGCAGCACGCCGGCGGTCGTAGCCCTCGCGGCCGTGGTCGCCGACAAGCCCGTCGTCATCGTGGCCACCAACCCCGCGGCCCGGGAGGCCGGCCAGCGTGCGGGAGCCCTGGCGAAGCAGGTCGCCGGCATCCTCGGCGGCGGCGGCGGCGGCAAGGACGACCTCGCCCAGGGCGGCGGCACCGACGCAGCAGCCATCCCGAACGCCCTCGCGGCCGTTCGATCCGCCGTAGCAGGCTGAACCATGCGTCACGGTGTGCGGGTGGGAGTCGACGTCGGGAAAGCCCGGATCGGCCTGGCCCGCAGCGACGCGCACGGCCTGCTGGCAATCCCGGTCGAGACCGTGGGCCGCGACCACTCCGGCAGCCTGGACGTGGCCCGGATCGTGGCCGTGGTGGCCGAGCTCGACGCCGTTGAGGTGGTGGTCGGGCTGCCGCTCGCGCTCTCCGGCAACCGCACGGCGTCGACCAACGATGCGGTGGGGTTCGCCGAGCTGCTGGCCCGGTCCCTGACCGTTCCGGTTCGCCTGGTCGATGAGCGCCTTTCCACCGTCGCGGCGCAGTCGGTCCTGCGCTCCGCGGGGCGGAAGGCCAAAACCCAAAAACCCGTGATCGACCAAGTCGCCGCGGTCATCATCCTCCAGCATGCCCTCGACACCGAACGCACCCTGGGCACACCCGCCGGCACCGCCGTCGATCTCGTGCGCGACCAGTTTCCAGCCGGGTCCCCGCCAGCTGCCGCACCGAATGAAGGGCAGCCTCAACGATGACACCGCCTCCCGCCGACAGCACCGGAGCCCCGGCCGAGCCGGGCGACCCGACAAGCCCCATCGACCCGGCGGACCCCCTCAGTTCGCGTCGGGCCATCCGTGAGTCACGGGGCGAAGGCACCCGGTCCAGTCGTCGCGCCCTGCTGGACTCCGCTCCGGTGCCGCAGAAGAGGGGCCGCCGGGGCGCCTGGGGCTGCCTGATCGTCTTCCTGATCCTGGCCGGACTCGCCGGTGCCGCCGCCCTCCTGCTCCAGGAGCCGATCGGTACCGTGATCGGCATGGTGCAGGGCCCGGCGGACTACGACGGCGCCGGAGGCGACGAGGTCATCGTGATGATCCACGACGGTGAAACCGGTCAGGACGTCGCGAACTCCCTCCTCGCCCAGGACGTGGTGAAGAGCTACGACGCGTTCTACGAGGTGCTCCGCGCGGAGAGCCCGGCACCCGTCTTCCAGCCCGGCGCCTATCGTTTGGCCGGCAAGATGAGCGGCCGTGCCGCCCTCGACGCCCTGCTCGACCCGGACAACAAGCTCGAACAGACCGTGGTGATACCCGAGGGAACCACGACTGCCTCGGTGCTCCAGCTGATCAGCGAGGGCACCAGCATTCCCTTGGTCGATCTCGAGGCCGCGGCCGCCGACGTCGAGCCCTACGGCCTGCCGGGCGAGGCAACCACCCTCGAGGGGTTCCTGTTCCCGGCCACCTACACGTTCCCCCCGGAGACCACGGCGCCCGAGGCCATCCGCACGCTCGTCGACCGACAGTTCGAGGCTCTCGACGCTGCCGGGGTCGCGCCCGAGAACCGCTGGAAGACCATCGTTGTCGCGGCCCTGATCCAACGCGAAGCGGGGCTCACGGAGGATTTCTACAAGGTTTCGCGCGTGTTCCTGAACCGGCTCGACCCGGCAAAGTGGCAGAGCGGGCTCCTGCAGTCCGACGCTACCGTGGCCTACGGGACCGGGGCGACCGACCGGGTGAAGACAACGGATGCCGAACGCGCCGACGCCGCCAACGCCTACAACACCTATGTGCACCCCGGGCTTCCCGTGGGGCCGATCTCGAACCCCGGCGACATCGCGATCGACGCCGCCGTGAACCCCGCCGACGGCACCTGGCTGTACTTCGTGTCCTGGAACCTCGACACGGGGGAGACGATCTTCTCCACCACGATCGCGGAGCACGACGCCGCCGTGAACAAATGGCTGGCCTGGATGGACGAGCACCCCGAATATGGTTGAGCCCGAAGCATCCGTGCCGGCCCCCGCCCGTGACTCTGCCCGCGTGCGTCGTCTCGCGGTGCTGGGCTCGCCCGTCGAGCATTCCCTCTCCCCGGCACTGCACCGGGCCGCGTACCAGGCGCTCGGCCTGGACTGGCGCTACGACGCCGTGCGGGTGCCGGCGGGCGGACTGCCGGACTTCCTCGCGTCCCGGGGCGCAGACTGGCGCGGCCTCTCCCTCACGATGCCCCTCAAGCACGAGGTCCAGGCGCAGCTCGACGGCATCGACCGGGTCGCCGCTCAGACCGGCTCCGTCAACACGGTGCTGTTCGGTGAAGCCGACGGCAGGCGAACGTTGCAGGGTTTCAACACGGACGTCACCGGCCTGGTGCGTGCCCTTGCCGAAGCCGGAGTGCGCCGCGCGGTGCACGTGTGCCTGCTCGGCGCCGGCGCCACCGCGGCATCCGCCCTGGTCGCCGCGGCTGAGCTGGGCGCGGAGCTGGTCGACGTGCTCGTGCGTACCCCGGCGAAGGCGGCCGATCTGGTCGAACTGGGGCAGAGCCTCGGGGTCGTGGTACGGGTATACCCGCTCACCGACCTGCCCGACCCTGCCCGCGTCAGCGAGCTGGTGATCAGCACCCTGCCCGGGGGCAGCGACCCGGGCGCCGAGTTTCCCGCCGGGCTGCGCCGGCAGGCGCTCCTGTTCGACGTCAGCTATTCCCCCTGGCCCAGCGCCCTCGCCCGGTCCTGGTCGTCGGTGGGCGGCACCGCGGTGTCCGGAGAGGGGATGCTGCTGCACCAGGCCCTGATCCAGGTGCGCATCTTCGTCTCCGGCAACCCGTTCGAGCCGCTCCCGAATGAGGACGTGGTGCTGCACGCCATGCGCGGCGCCCTGACCGGGAAGGCTGTGACAGGATAGTGGTCATGCTTCGTTGGCTCACCGCCGGAGAGTCCCACGGCCCCGAACTCATCGCCATTGTCGAGGGTTTGCCCGCTGGAATCCCGGTTACTCTAGATGCGATCCGCCTCGATCTGGCACGCCGCAAACTCGGCTACGGCCGAGGCGCGCGCCAGAAGTTCGAGCAGGACGAACTGAACATCTCGGGCGGCGTGCGCCACGGCCTCACCATGGGCGGACCGGTTGCCCTGCGGATCGGCAACACTGAATGGCCCAAGTGGGCCGAGGTGATGAGTCCCGCACCGGTGGAGACCACGTCCGCGCGCGGACGCGGCGCCCCCCTGACCCGTCCCCGGCCCGGCCACGCCGATCTGGTCGGCATGCAGAAGTACGGCTTCGGCGAGGCCCGCCCGGTACTGGAGCGCGCCAGCGCCCGGGAGACCGCGGCACGCGTCGCGCTCGGCGCCGTCGCCCGGTCGTTCCTGGCCGAGCTCGGCATCACCCTGGTCAGTCACACCCTGTCGATCGGGCCGGTTCGCGTGCCCGTCGACGCCCCGCTACCGCTACCCGGCGACGTCGACGCCCTCGACGCCGACCCGCTGCGCTGCTTCGACGCCGTCACCTCCGCCCGGATGGTGGCCGAGGTCGACCTGGCCCACAAGGAGGGCGACACCCTCGGCGGGGTCGTCGAGGTGCTGGCCTACAACCTTCCTCCCGGACTCGGTTCGTTCGTGCACTGGGATCGCCGCCTCGATTCGCAGCTGGCGGCCGCGCTGATGGGCATCCAGGCCATCAAGGGGGTCGAGGTCGGGGACGGTTTCCTGACCACCACCCGGCGCGGCTCGGAGGCGCACGACGAGCTTGTGCAGGCCGACGGTCGCATCCAGCGGGTCAGCGACCGGGCCGGCGGCACCGAAGGCGGCATGAGCACCGGAACCGTGTTGCGCGTGCGCGCCGGCATGAAGCCCATCTCCACGATCCCGCGCGCCCTCCGCACGGTTGACGTGGCCACGAGCGAGGCTGCCCCCGCGCACCACCAGCGGTCGGATGTCTGTGCCGTGCCGGCCGCCGGCGTGGTCGCGGAAGCCATGGTCGCTCTGGTGCTGGCCAACTCGGTCCTGGAGAAGTTCGGTGGTGACTCCATCGTGGAGACGCGCCGCAACCTGGATTCCTACCTGGCCGGAATGCCGGCGAATCTCCAGACGGGCGCGTCCAGCGACGCTTCCCTTTAGAGGCGCCGGAGAATCACAATGGCCGCGCCGACGCATCCGATCCTGCCCCTCGTCTTCATCGGTCCCATGGCCGCCGGCAAGACCAAGATCGGCCGGAAAGTGGCGAAGTCCCTCGATGTGCCGTTCATCGACACCGACCACCGGATCGTCGCCCTGCACGGGCCGATCACGGACCTCTTCGGGCAGCACGGTGAAGAGCACTTCCGGGTGCTCGAACGCCAGGCCGTGGTGCAGGCCCTCACCGAGCAGGCCGTGGTTTCGCTCGGCGGGGGAGCCGTGCTCGACGAGGAGACTCAGGCCGACCTTGCTGAGTGCTCCGTGGTGTACCTGAGCGTGTCCGCTCGAGCCGTCGGGGCCCGGATCGGCGGGGCGAAACGGCCGCTGCTCACGGGCGGAATCGCCGATTGGAAGCGCATCTACGCCCTCCGGCGCCCGATCTATGAGGCGCTGGCCGGCATCCGTTTCGACACCTCGCACCGTCCCCTGGGCGCCATCGCTGATGACGTCGTGAAATGGACCAAGAAAAGATCATGACCGGAGCACCTGTGCCTGATTCCACCGAGCCCGCCACCACCGTTATCACGGTTGCCGGCGCCGACAGCTACCCCGTTCTGATCGGTCGCGGCCTCGTCGACGACGTCGTCGAACAGCTCGGCCCGAAGGTGGCGAAGGTGCTCATCGTGCACACCTCACACCTGGGCGCCCGCGCCGTCGCCCTGCGCGAGAGCCTGCTCGGCAGATTCGAGGTGCTGATCGCCGAGGTGCCCGACGCCGAGGCTGCCAAGCGCGTCGAGGTGGCCGCGTTCTGCTGGCAGGTCATGGGTCAGGCCGACTTCAGTCGTACGGATGCCGTGATCGGCTTCGGCGGCGGCGCCGTCACCGACCTGGCCGGCTTCGTCGCCGCGACCTGGCTCCGTGGCGTGCGCCTGGTGCAGATCCCGACCAGCGTGCTCGGCATGGTCGACGCCGCCGTCGGCGGCAAGAACGGCATCAACACCGCCGAGGGCAAGAACCTTGTCGGCACCTTCTACGCGCCCGCCGCCGTCATCTGCGATTTGGACGTGCTCGACGACCTGCCGCGTAACGAGATCCTGGCCGGCTTCGCCGAGATCGTGAAGGCCGGGTTCATCCAGCTGCCCGAGATCCTGGACATCGTCGAAGCGGATGTCACGGCCGTCACCGACCCGCACACCCCGCAGTTCCGGCGCGTGCTCGAACTCGCGATCGGGATGAAGGCCCGGGTCGTGGGGGAAGACTTCAGGGAGTCCGGCCTGCGTGAGATTCTGAACTACGGGCACACCCTCGGCCACGCCGTCGAGCACGCCGAACGCTATGGCTGGCGGCACGGGGCGGCCGTTGCCGTCGGCATGATGTTCGCGGCGGAGGTCGCCCGGCTGAGTGGCCGGCTCTCGGACGAGGCCGTCGACCGGCACCGTCGCATCCTCGAATCGCTCACCCTGCCCACCACCTATCCGGTCGGCCGCTGGAGCACCCTGCTCGCCACCATGCAGCGCGACAAGAAGACCCGCAGCGGCATGCTGCGATTCATCGTGCTCGACGACATCGGGAAGCCGACCGTGCTCGAAGGACCGGACTCGTCGTTGTTGTTCGCCGCCTACCAGGAGATCGGCTCCTAACCATTCGCGCCGCATCCGTGGGCCCAGACTGATTCCCAGACAGGCGCAGCCGGTCGCCGCTGACCGAAGCTGTTCGGAGGCTTCAGGACGAGTCCGTGGATCGTCCGTGCGGCCGGCGAGAGCGGAGGCGGAGACTTCGCGGACCTGACGGCGGCCCAGGAGGCGGCAGTCACGGAACGGTTCGTCGGTCCGGGCGTGCGCAAGCTGGTGCAGGAGTCCTGGCAACGGTCGCTCGCCCTCAGCCTTGATTCGCTGAGGCTCGTCCACTAACACGAACTCAGCTCCGACGAGCTGCGCGACCGGCATCCGCTGGCCGCCGTGCTCCCGGTCGTGCACAACCTGCTCATCCGGCACGCCTTTCACTCCGGCCTGATCGTGGCCATCGGTGACGAGTTCGGTCGCCCGCTCTGGATCGACGGTGACCGAACCGTGCGGAGTAAGGCGGAGGGGATGCTGTTCGTCGAGGGGTCGGACTGGTCCGAGCGCCGGGTCGGCACGAGCGCGCCGGGCACGGCCCTGGCCCTCGATCACGGAATCCAGATTCAGCGGGCCGAGTATTTCAACCAGTTGGCGCATCCGTGGAGTTGCACGGCCGTGCGCATCCCCGACCCGCATTCCGGCTCCATCCTCGGCGTCATCGACATCACGGGCGGCGACGAGGCGGTGGCCCCGCAGACTCTCCCGCTCGTGGAGGCGGCCGTCGCGGCCCTGGAAGCGGAACTGCGCATCCAACGACCGGCACTCGCTGCTGCTCACCGACCAAACCAACGCGGTCGACAACCTGCGTGCCGAGATGGTGCGGCTGCGCGGGGTGCTGTAGCAGACCAGCCCCCGTGGCGGCATTGCCTCGCGGCCCTACCGGCTCGAGACATCCGTCGAACTGGACGCCCAGCGCGTGCTGGCATCCCTGGAGCCCGGCACGCACCGGGTGGCGTTGGGGGCCTACCGGGGGCCCGTGCTACCGAGCTCGACCGCGCCGGGAATCGTCCAGATCCGCGCCGGGATCTCTGCGCGGCTGCGGCAGGCCATGGTCAGCGACGCGTCCGCCGAACTCCTGCTGGAGTACGCCCGCACCGACGAGGCGACCTACGACGCTGAGGTCTGGCGCGCGTGCCTCGAACTGCTGCCGGCGCGGTCGCCGAAGCGGGCATCCGTGGTCGCCCGATTGAACCGGATCGCGGACGAGTTGCGCCGCGACGGCTCCGCGGCCCCGCCCGCAATATCCCGCAACGCTGAAGCAACGTTCTCCTTCCTCGGATCAAGGTCCACCTCCGCGTCCCGCGGTTCCGCACCGACGACGTCGTCGACGAGGAGACATCATGACCGTCTATTCCAACCCCGGAACACCGGGCGCCCTCGTCACCTTCAAGCCCCGCTACGAGAACTGGATCGGCGGCGAGTGGGTCAAGCCCGTCAGGGGCCAGTACTTCGAAGACATCTCACCCGTCAACGGGAAGCCGTTCGCCGAGGTGGCCCGCGGCACCGCGGAGGATATCGAACTGGCCCTGGACGCCGCGCATAGTGCAGCGCCGGTGTGCGGCAAGACCTCGTCGACCGAGCGCGCGGCCGTGCTCAACAAGATCGCCGACATCATCGGTGCGAACCTTGACCTGCTCTCGGTCGACGAGACCTGGGAGAACGGCAAGCCGGTGCGCGAGACGTTGAACGCGGACATCCCGCTCTGTTCCGACGACTTCCGCTATTTCGCTGCCGCCATCCGCGCCTAGGATGGCGACCACGCCGAGCTGGGCGGCGACATGGTCTCCGACCAGTTCCACGAGCCGCTCGGCGTCGTCGGGCAGATCATCCCGTGGGACTTCCCACTCCTGATGGCCGTCTGGAAGCTGGCCCCGGCCCTGGCCGCCGGCGACGCGATCGTGCTGAAGCCGGCCGATCAGACCCCGGTGTCGATCCTCGTGCTGATCGAACTGATCGGCGATGTGCTGCCGACGGGAGGGCTCAACGTCGTCAACGGTTTCGGCATCGAGGCCGGCAAGCCGCTCGCGTCGTCCAACCGTATCCGCAAGATCGCGTTCATGGGAGAGACCTCGACCGGGCGTCGGATCATGCAGTACGCGAGCTCCAATATCATCTCGTCGACCATGAAGCTCGGCAGAAAGAGCCCCAACATCTTCTTCGGCGACGTCGCCCAGGAGAAGGATGCGTTCTACGACAAGGCCCTGGAAGGGTTCGTGCTCTTCGCGTTCAACCAGGGCGAGGTGTGCACCGCGCCCAGCCGGGCGGTGCTGCAGAAGCCGATCTACGATGACTCCCTGAGCGACGCCGTCGAGTTCACTCTCCTCCACCGCTCCCTCCCGAGCCCGGCCCTGTGGACGGGGACCGCGACGGATGTCCGCGCGTCCAGTCTGGGTGGCATGACAACCCCTCTGCGCGTCGAAGACGCTGCCCCAGTGACCACGACCGAGCAGGCGCGAGACCGGGTGGCCGACCTCGTCGGCCACGCGATTAGCCGCCAGCTCTGGTTCATGCTGCTCGACGCCTGCGGGCGGCAGATTCCCCTGCTGATTCCCGTCGACGACATCCCGCTCCGTCCGAAACCCGGCGGTGCCGCCGTCATGGCCGCGGCGGTCGGTCGGCTCCTGTCCGAGCACGGCCCGTGCGGCATCGTCATCCTCACCCTCGAGCGACCGGGCACCGCGGCGCTGACCGCGCCCGACCAGGCCTGGGCCCGGGAACTCGCCGAATCCTTCGGCAAAGTGGTGCGCATCACGGGCATGTTCGTCGCCCACGACGAGGGCGTCTGCGAACTCCCGGCCACCGTCGTGGATGCAGTGGCAGACTGACAGGATGATGATCAGCGGTGAGCGATTGGAAAGTGTCAACGTCTGTGTTGCCGGCCGGGTGGGCGCGGGGCCGGGCGATGCCTGAACGCACCCTGATCCTGTTGCGGCACGCCAAGTCGGACTGGGTGGGCGGCCAGGCCGACGTCGACCGGCCGCTGGCAAAACGTGGGGTACGGCAGGCGCCGCTCACCGGAGCGTGGCTGTCCCACAGCGGCTACCGCATCGATCTCGCGGTCGTGTCACCGGCGGAGCGCGCGCGGGCCACCTGGGACCTCGTGGCGGCCGAGTTCGAGAGCACTCCGCCGATCCGTGTCGAACATGCGGTGTATGCCACCTCGGCCGGCGAACTGCAGAGCATTGTTCGGGCGCTGCCGGGCACCATGCACACCGTCGTCCTGGTGGGCCACAATCCCGGCCTCGAGGATCTGGCCACCGCTCTCGCCGGCACGACCGTGTCCCTGCCGACCTCGGCTTTCGCCGTGATCGGCTGGGAGGGTCCCTGGTCGTCCGCCGGAGAGTCCCCGGCGGCCCTCCTGGCCCAGGGCCGGCCGCCCAGGGTGAACGCGCCTCCTCGCTAGCGGTGCAGGGCTGCCTGAACGCGCCGAGAAAGAGGACGACCGCGGCGGCAACCGATCCCGTGGTCAGGCCGCGGGGCACGCCACGACGTTCCAGGGCGTTGCGGAGCGTCGGGAAGCGCTGGGGAGCGCGCCAACGGATGCCGGTGCTCTCGCGCCGGGAGGCACTCGAGGGTGCCAGCGCTGGCATCTGCTTTTGACTCGTCGTCTCGTCGTATCCGGCTTGTGCGACGCTGGCCAGAGGGCGCTTTTTCGCCGACGTAGTCCCACGCAGCGCGGCCGAATGGAACGAACGAATTCGACGTGGATTTTGCGCAATCTGGCACGGTTTGGCCGGTTTGGGACGCGTGGGGCCAAAATCTCCGTCGAATTCGCCCGAGACTGGGGGTCTGGTATTGGGGCAAGGGCAAGGGCGGGGGCGGGGGCGGGGGCGGGAACGGGATCGGCGGGGGCGGTGTCGGGGCGGCGGGTCAGCCGCCGAGCCAGGACCAGTGGCTGAGCGGCCAGTTGATCACGAACGCCCGGCCGACCACATGGGAGACGGGCACGAATCCGTTGCCGGGTGTGTCTGTGTGCAGCCGGCTGTCCGCCGAGTTGTAACGGTTGTCGCCCTCGACCCAGAGACCGCCGGCCGGCACGGTCACGGAAAAGTCGTACTCCGACGTTCGGATGGCCCCGGGCGGCAGCTTGAGGTAGGGCTCGGTGATCGGCTCGCCGTTGACGGTGGTGCTGCCCGCCGCGTCGCAACAGGCCACATCGTCGCCGGGGAGGCCGATGACGCGTTTCACGAGGTGGTCATCGGAATCCGGAACCCGGAGGCCGGCCTCAGCGGCGAGCCACTGGATGCCGTCGACAACGGTGTTCCCTGCCTCGATCGGGGCCGGAGCGACCGGACCGAGCCATCCGCCGGGATCCCTGAAAACGACGATGTCGCCGCGATCGATGTCGACGACGTCGGGGACGAGCTCGTTCACGATAATGCGGTCGTCGATCTGCAGGGTGTCCTGCATCGATCCGGTCGGGATGTAGAACGTGCGGATCAGGAAGGCCTCGGTCAGAAACGAGACGACCAGGGCGCTGGCCAGGATGACGAGGAGGTTTCGGAGGACGCGACGCCTCCGTGGTGTGCGGGCGTTGGCGCTACCCGACGCAGATCCTCGCCAGGCGGCGCGGGGCCGACGACCCGCGCTTTCGTGGTCTGTCAATTTCTCCCCTGACGTGACGCGTGGTGGGCCAATTCGACCGATGCAGGGCGACTGCAAGGCCAGGGTGAGTAGAACGTGGTTGCACCCCTGTCGCCACGGGGATGACGGTTCGGAGACAGGCGCTGGCCTCAGTGCGTGCGGCGGCTGCGTGGGCTGACGTTGGAGCGCAGAGAGTCAACCATTTTCCGGGCCTCGTCCTCCGTGCAATAGGTCTCCGGCGACGGGATGCTCTGCCCGTTGTCCGCGGAGAAACAGAATCGGTAGCGGCCCGACTGGTCCCGATAGATGGTGAATCTTCCGGCCATGTCACACCCTTGTTCTTGGCCTGGCGCCGACCAAACGACCAGCTTCGACACCCTACCGCCCTGGATCAGCGCCGGATAGAGGCGCCGCGACGCGCGCCAGTGTGATGTCGGCCGGCACGGGTCGTGCACAGATTCGGCGGCATATGATTGATCACGACCGACGACCCGATGGGACCCCTTTCCGCATGACTGCGCGCGTACCATTCTTCGTTCGCAATCGGGTGGACGGCACCGACGGGGCTCTCGCCGGCCGGGCCGACGGCACGGGCATCCGTGACACGGTCACGCTGTACTACTCCCTGACCAAACCCGGCGTTCTCTACGGCAACGCGTTGACAGCCGCGGCGGGCTTTCTACTCGCGGCCCGGGGCCAGGTGGATCTTTTCCTGTTCGCGGCTCTCTGCCTGGGCACCACGCTCGTGATTGCTTCGGCCACCGTGCTCAACAACGTACTCGACCGCGACATCGACACGGTGATGGAACGCACGAAGAAGCGGGCCACGGTCACCGGCCGCATCGGCGTGCGGAACGCGGTCACCTTCTCAAGCCTGCTGTTCGTTTTCGGCATGGCGACGCTCATCGCCTGGACGAACTGGCTCGTCGTCGCCGTCGGCCTGGTCGGCTTCCTCGTCTATGTCGTGCTCTACGGCATGCTGTCCAAGCGCATGTCGATCCACGGCACCCTGGTCGGCAGCGTCTCGGGCGCAGCGCCCATTCTGGCCGGCTACGTCGCCGTCACCGGCGCCATCGACATCGCAGCCGTGCTCGCCTTCCTGGCCGTGTTCCTCTGGCAGATGCCCGAGTTCTACTCCATCGCCATCTACCGCCACGACGAATACGCCCGTGCCGGCGTGCCCGTCATTTCCGTGGTGCGGGGCGTCCCGAACACCACAGTTCAGATCCTCGTCTACACGGTCGGATTCGTTGTCTCCACCCTCCTCTTGTCGGTATTCGGCTACGTGGGCTACGTCTATACGGCGGTCATGGGTGTGCTCGGCGCTTACTGGATCTGGCTGGGTGTCATCGGCCTGCGCGCCGCCGATCCCGCCGCCTGGGCCAGGCGGATGTTCCGCTACTCGCTGGTGATGATCCTGGTGTACTGCGTGATGATCTCGGTCGGGCCGATCCTGCCCTGATCCTGCCCTGGCCTTCGGCGCCCGCGTACTCCCTTAGGCTGTGGGAATGAGTACAGTTCTCGTTCTGAACGGCCCGAACCTGGGGCGGCTCGGCAGTCGCGAACCCGACGTTTACGGGTCGGCCGATCTCGATCAGCTGCGCGCGATGCTGACGCGGGCCGCCCCGGCGGGGACGACGGTCGACGTGCGCCAGACGGATGACGAGGCCGAGCTCATCCACTGGCTGTACGAGGCCGTCGACGAGCGCATCCCCGTCATCCTGAACCCGGCGGCGTTCACGCACTACAGCTACGCGCTGCGGGATGCCGCCGCTCTCGTGACGAAGGCCGGCGTCACCCTGGTCGAGGTGCACCTGTCCAACCCGCACGCCCGGGAAACGTTCCGCCACACGAGCGTCGTCAGCGCCGTGGCCACCGGGGTGATCGCCGGGTTCGGCTTCGATTCCTACCGTCTGGCCCTGGACTTCATCGCGAGGTCGGTGCCGGCGACCGCCTGACCGGCCGGGTCTCGCGCCTTTGGTGCGCGGGCTGCGGGCAACTACACTCGATGATGGCCGATTCGGCCGCGCACCTTTCTAATTGAACCCAGTGAACGGAACACATTTTCATGGCATCAACCGCCGATATCCGGAATGGCGTCGTGCTCAACATCGATGGCCAGCTGTGGGCAGTCACCGATTTCCAGCACGTCAAGCCGGGCAAGGGCGGCGCCTTCGTCCGCACCAAGCTGAAGAACGTCGTGACGGGCAAGACCGTCGACCGCACCTTCAACGCCGGCGCGAAGATCGAGACCGAGAACGTCGACCGCCAGGACTTCCAGTACCTGTACGCGGACGGCGACTCCTACGTCTTCATGGACGTGTCCGATTTCGATCAGCTGCACGTTCCGGCCGTCGTTGTGGGCGACGCCGTCAACTTCATGCTCGAGAACCAGAACGTGACGATCGCCCTGCACAACGGCAACCCCCTCTATGTCGAGCTGCCGGCCTCCGTCGTTCTCGAAATCACCTACACCGAGCCGGGCCTTCAGGGCGACCGCTCAACTGGCGGCACCAAGCCGGCCACCGTCGAAACGGGCTTCCAGATCCAGGTTCCCCTGTTCCTCGAGCAGGGCACCCGAGTCAAGGTCGACACCCGCACCGGGGACTACCTGGGCCGCGTCAACTAGTGAGCGCTCGGACCAAGGCACGCAAGCGTGCGATCGACATCCTGTATGCCGCAGACGTGCGGCAGAGCACCATCCCGGAGTCGCTCGCCCTCGAGGCGCAGCGCGCCGCGAGCGAGCCGGCCCGGATGGCCTCCTGGCTCTACGCCCGGGACATCATCGACGGCGTCGTGGATCACCGCGAGGAGATCGACGAACTCATCGAGACGTACTCGCAGGGCTGGACGCTGGCTCGCATGCCCGTCCTCGACCGCGCCATCCTGCGCATCGGCATCTGGGAGATCCTCTTCAACGACGCCGTCCCGCACGCTGTCGCCATCGACGAGGCGGTCGAGGCCGCCAAAATCCTGTCGACGGATGACTCGGCCGGATTCGTGAACGGACTCCTCGGGCGCATCGCCCAGACCGCACCATCCGCGTAATCCGTTCTGCCAGGGGGGGGAACGCATGACCAACACCGAGCCCGCCCCGCCCCGCCCCGCGCCCCGGAGCCGTATCCGCCGGCCTACGGACAGTCGCCCTTCCCGGCGGCGCCGAAGACGAACACACTGGCGATCATCTCCCTGGTGTCGGCGTTCTTCGTGTCCCTGGCGGCCGTGATCACCGGGCACCTCGCCCTGGGGCAGATCAGGCGCACCCATGAGGGCGGCCGGGGTCTGGCGATCACCGGGCTCGTTCTCGGCTACGTGGGCATCGCCGCCACCACCCTGGCGCTTGTGATCGCCCTCGTCGTCACCGCGACCGTGATTCCGCTCATCGTGGCGGCCGTGAACGGAGCCGTGGGCGACCAGCCGTGGAGTTCGTCCACGAGCGAGCCGCAGGCGGATGAGGCGAACGGGGATGCGTCGCAGGAAGCCCTGCCCACCGGCACCGTCGGTGCGGCCCACTTCGACGACGGCTACCTGTCGGTCGGCACCGGCGCCGCGCTCGTCGACGTCTACTTCGACCCGATGTGCCCGTACTGCCGGCAGTTCGAGGAGACGAACGGCGGCGAGCTGGCTGCCTTCGCCTCTGACGGGACCCTCACCCTGCGGCTGCACTCGCTCACTTTCCTCGACCGGGTCTCGCAGGGAACGGCCTACTCGACCAGGGCATCCGCCGCGCTTACCTGCCAAGCCACCCTCAACCCGGAGAACCTGCTCGCCTACCAGGCGGCCATGTTTGCGAACCAGCCCGCCGAGAACACCGCGGGGCTCGGCGATCCGGAGCTTGCGGCCCTCGTCGACAACCCCGTCGACATCGACGACTGCCTCGCGGCCGGCGAGTACCAGGCCTGGTCCCGGGCCAACACCGAGCAAGCCCTGAACGGCGTGATTGCGGATGCCGAGATCACCCGGATCCGGGGCACGCCGACCGTGCTCGTCAACGGCAGGGTCTACTACGGCGGACTGACCGACCCGGCGGAATTCCTGGACTTCCTCAGTAGCAACTCGGTCGGCTGAGCTCAGCCGCGAAGGTCTCAGGTGGAGACCGTGATGCCGGTAACGGTGCCGGCGATGAAGGATGGCCAGGCCGAGCGCATAGGGGTGGTGCCCTGCAGCTGCAGGGTGACGTCGAGGTCCGTGAATGCCCACCGCTGGCTGCTGACGGCCGGGGCGCTCACCTCGGACGCGGACGGGGATGGGCCCGGGGACCTCTCGATGTTCTTCTCGCTGCCATGGGGCGACATGGCGTCGTCCTCCCTCGCCTGGGGCCGGCAACCAATCAAGGTCGGCAGCCACTTCGGCGCCCCTGGGGGCGGTTAGGCCCAGCACGAGGGAGCCCGCGTCGGGTGCTAGTGTAAGACCCGGAAATGACATCCTTTAACAGCCGTCCGGTGAGGCGGGGAAGGAGGTCGGGTTGATGGCACGCACCGTGTTGAACCAGGCTGATATCGCTCGAGCGTTGACTCGGATCTCCCACGAGATCCTGGAGTCCAATCGAGGCGCCGAGAACCTTGTGATCCTCGGCATCCCCACTCGCGGGGTCGTTCTGGCCCGGCGCATCGCCGAGACCATCGCGCGCATCGAGCCCACGGCGACGGATGTCCGGGTCGGCTCCCTCGACGTCACCATGTACCGCGATGACCTCGGCCACACCCGCACCCGCACGCCGACCCGCACCCTGGTGCCCGGCAACGTCGACGGCGTCACGGTGGTGCTCGTCGACGATGTGCTCTACTCGGGCCGCACCATCCGCGCCGCCCTCGACGCACTCGGCGACCACGGGCGGCCGACCGTCGTGCGCCTGGCCGTGCTCGTGGACCGCGGCCACCGCGAACTGCCGATCCGGGCCGACTTCGTGGGCAAGAACCTGCCCAGCTCCACCGCGGAACGCATCAACCTGCACCTGCTCGAGGTCGACGGCGACGAGTTCGTCAGCATCGACGGCGGACCCCTCGAAGGCGCTGACGAGGGGGTCGCGTGATGAGGCACCTCCTCTCGACCAAGGGCATGAGTCGCGACGAGGCGATCCTGCTGCTCGACATCGCCGAGGACATGGCTGATGTCGCCAACCGCGAGGTGAAGAAGCTGCCCACCCTGCGCGGCAAGACCGTGGTCAACCTGTTCTTCGAGGATTCGACGCGGACCCGGATCTCCTTCGAGGCCGCCGCGAAACGGCTGAGCGCGGACGTGATCAACTTCAGCGCCAAGGGCTCGAGCGTGTCGAAGGGCGAAAGCCTCAAGGACACCGCTCAAACCCTCGCCGCGATGGGTGCCGACGGGGTCGTCATCCGCCATCCGGCCTCCGGGGCACCCCACGTGCTGGCCGAAAGCGGCTGGATCGACGCCGGCATCATCAACGCGGGCGACGGCACCCATGAGCATCCGACCCAGGCGCTGCTGGACGCGTTCACCATCCGTCGTCGGCTGCACCAGGGTGCCGCGCGCGGTCGGGGCCTGGACGGCGTCACGGTCACCATCGTCGGTGACATCCTGCACTCCCGGGTGGCCCGCTCGAACCTCTGGCTGCTCACCACGCTCGGCGCGCACGTGAGCCTGATCGCTCCGCCCACCCTGCTGCCGATGGACATGAGCGGTTGGCCGGCCGAGTCGGGCTTCGACCTGGACGCGGCCATCGACGCCGGGCCCGACGTGGTGATGATGCTGCGCATCCAGCAGGAACGCATGGACGCCGCTTTCTTCCCGAACAGCCGCGAGTACTCGCGCCGCTGGGGCCTGGACGATGAGCGCTTCGGCCGTCTGGCCCCGACTACCATTGTGATGCACCCCGGCCCCATGAATCGCGGCTTGGAAATATCTTCAGCGGCGGCCGATTCGGCCGGCTCAACCGTGCGCGAACAGGTCGCAAACGGGGTTTCAGTGCGGATGGCGGCACTGTACCTGCTGTTGTCCGGCGATCGGGAGGATTCATAGATGTCCAGCGACAGCGCGGCCAGCACGCCGTACCTGATTCGAGGTGCGACACTCGCGGACGGCACCCGCGCCGACCTTATCCTCGACGACGGCAAGATTGTGGAGATCGGTTCCGGGCTTTCTGGTGCCGGCGCAACCGTCGTCGACGCGGCCGGCCTGATCGCTCTGCCCGGCCTGGTCGACCTGCACACGCACCTGCGCGAACCGGGCTTCGAACAGAGTGAAACCATCCTGACCGGCAGTCAGGCCGCGGCCGTGGGCGGCTTCACCAGCGTGTTTGCGATGGCCAACACCTCGCCCGTGCAGGACACCGCCGGCGTCGTCGACCAGGTTCTCACCCTCGGTGAGCGCGCCGGCTATGTCACCGTGCAGCCGATCGGCGCCGTCACCGTCGGGCTTGCGGGGGAGCGCCTGGCCGAACTGGGCGCCATGGCCACCAGTCGTGCCCGGGTTCGGGTCTTCTCCGACGACGGCTTCTGCGTCTCCGACCCGCTGTTGATGCGCCGGGCCCTCGAGTACGTGAAGGCGTTCGACGGCGTTGTCGCCCAGCACTCCCAGGAACCGCGCCTGACCGAGAAGGCGCAGATGAACGAGGGGGCACTCTCAAGCGAACTCGGGATGGTCGGCTGGCCCGCGGTCGCCGAGGAGTCGATCATCGCCCGCGATGTGCTGCTCGCCGAGCACGTCGGGTCGCGTCTGCACGTGTGCCACGTGTCGACGGCCGGCTCGGTCGACGTCATCCGCTGGGCCAAGGCCCGCGGCATCCAGGTGACCGCCGAGGCCACCCCGCACCACCTGCTGCTCACCGAGGACCTGGTCGTCGGCTACGACGCCCGGTTCAAAGTCAACCCGCCGCTCCGCCGCCGCGAAGACGTCGAAGCCCTGCGCGCCGGCCTCGCCGACGGCACCATCGACATCGTCGCCACCGACCACGCCCCGCACCCGGTCGAGGCGAAGGACTGCGAGTGGGACGCCGCGGCGAACGGCATGGTCGGCCTCGAATCCGCCCTCTCCGTGGTGCACGCGGCCGTCGTCAACACCGGGCTGCTCGACTGGACGGACATCGCTCGCGTGCTTTCCAGCAGCCCCGCCCGGATCGGCCGGCTCGCCGGCCAGGGCCAGGGTCTGCTCGTCGGGGCTCCCGCCGAGCTCACCCTCTACGATCCCGCCGCGAGCCGCGTCTTCGAGCGCGGCAACCTGGCCGGCAGGAGCGCCAACTCGCCCTACCTGGCGATGACCCTGCCGGGTCGGGTGCTGGCCACATTCCACCGGGGCTACGCCACGGTTCTGGACGGTGCGCTGCGGCCCGCCGACGAGATCGCGGCACTCGAGGAGCGAACCCATGGCTAGGACCATCGCCACCGTCATCACCGTCGCCGTGCTGCTCGGCCTGCTCGGCCTCATGCTGCGCAGCTGGCGGGGCCGCAGCCGCCGGGACGCCGCCCTGCCGGCCGGCTACCCGCTGCCCGTCGACGCGGCACTAGAGCTGGCCTCCGCCGCCGTGTTCTACGTCGCCACGACCCTCCGCGCCCAGCCGCTCGAACGCCTGAACATCCCTGGCCTGGGTTTCCGGGCCCGGGCCCGCCTGACCGTGACCGACGCGGGTCTGATCCTGGCCCTGGCCGGCGAGGAGGCGGTGTTCATCCCTGCCTCGGCCATCGCCGTGCTGGAAGACGCCACCGTGGCAATCGACCGCGCCGTCGAGACCGACGGCCTGCTGCTGCTCGGCTGGCGGCTGCCCGGCGCCGACAGACAGATCGTCGACAGCTATTTCCGAATCCTTGACCCATCCGACCGCGTCAGCGTGAACGACGCCATTCGAACCATTGCGGCCGACGCCCGGCGCCCGGCCGCGCGCGATGAAAGCGAGGCGTAGCGTGAGCAACGCAACGACCCCCGACCGACCGACTCCTGCCGTGCTCGTACTCGAGGACGGCCGCCGCTACGAAGGCCGTTCCTACGGCAGCGTGGGGCAGACCCTCGGCGAGATCGTCTTCGCCACCGGCATGACCGGCTACCAGGAGACCCTCACCGACCCGTCCTACGCCGGGCAGATCGTGCTGATGACGGCGCCGCACATCGGCAACACGGGTGCCAACGACGAGGACATGGAATCCCGCCGCATCTGGGTCTCCGGCTTCGTCGTGCGCGAGCCTGCCCGCATGGCCTCCAACTTCCGGTCCACCCGCAGCCTCGATGACGACCTGACGGGCGGGGGAGTGGTCGGGATCAGCGGTGTCGACACGCGTGCGATCACCCGTCACATCCGCTCGTCCGGGGCCATGAAGAGCGGGATCTTCTCCGGCGACCGTTTCGGCCTCTCCGATGGCGAGCAGCTCGAGCTGGTGCGTGCCGGCGCCGGCATGCGTGGCCGCAACCTGTCCGATGAGGTCTCCACGGTCGAACCGTTCTCGGTGCCCGCGCAGGGCGAGCGCATCGGCTCGGTCGCCGTGCTCGACCTCGGGGTCAAGACCTCCACCCTGGGCCACCTCGCCGCGCGCGGATTCGAGGTGCTGGTGCTGCCCCAGTCGGTCACCGCCGAGCACGTGCTGTCCCTCACCCCGTCGGCCCTGTTCTTCTCCAACGGCCCCGGCGACCCGGCAGCCTCCGACCTACACGTGAACCTCCTACAGGAGGTGCTGCGAGCCGGTGTGCCCTACTTCGGGATCTGCTTCGGCAACCAGCTGCTCGGCCGCGCCCTCGGCTTCCGCACCTACAAGCTGCCATTCGGGCACCGGGGAATCAACCAGCCCGTGCTCGACAAGACCACCGGCCGGGTGGAAATCACCTCGCAGAACCACGGGTTCGCCGTGGACATGCCCATCGAGGGAGTGCATGAGTCCCGCACCGGCTTCGGCCGGGTGGAGGTGAGCCACTACAGCCTCAACGACCAGGTGGTCGAGGGCATCCGCTGCCTCGATATCCCCGCTTTCTCGGTGCAGTACCACCCGGAGTCGGCGGCCGGCCCACACGACGCCGAGTACCTTTTCGATCGGTTCAGGGATGTGGTGGTCGCGCATCGTGCGGCCACCGGAGCAGGAGACGCCAAGTAATGCCCAAGCGCGACGACATCAACAGCGTTCTTGTCATCGGATCGGGTCCGATCGTGATCGGCCAGGCCTGCGAGTTCGACTATTCCGGAACTCAGGCCTGCCGGGTGCTGCGGGCCGAGGGGGTCAGGGTCATCCTGGTCAACTCCAACCCGGCCACGATCATGACCGACCCCGACTTCGCCGACGCCACCTACATCGAGCCGATCACCCCGGAGATCCTCGAGACGATCATCGCCAAGGAACGCCCCGACGCGATTCTGCCGACCCTCGGCGGGCAGACAGCGCTGAACGCCGCCATCCAGCTTCACGAGCGCGGCATCCTGGCCAGGTACGACGTTGAACTCATCGGTGCCTCCTTCGACGCCATCCAGAAGGGTGAGGACCGCCAGATCTTCAAGCAACTGGTGCTGGACACGGGCGCCGGCGTCGCCCGGTCCTACATCGCCCACACGGTCGAGGAGGCCGTCGGCTTCGCCGAGGACCTCGGCTACCCGCTCGTCGTGCGCCCCTCCTTCACCATGGGCGGCCTCGGCTCCGGCTTCGCCTACACCGAGCCGGAACTGCGCCGCATCGTCGGCGACGGGCTGCACCAGAGCCCCACCAGCGAGGTCCTGCTCGAGGAATCCATCCTCGGCTGGAAGGAATTCGAGCTCGAGATGATGCGCGACACGGCCGACAACACGGTCGTCGTGTGCTCGATCGAGAACGTCGACCCGGTCGGCGTACACACCGGCGACTCGATCACCGTCGCCCCGGCGCTGACCCTGACCGACCGTGAGTACCAGAAGCTGCGCGACATCAGCATCGACATCATCCGCGCCGTGGGAGTGGACACCGGCGGCTGCAACATCCAGTTCGCGATCAACCCGGCCGACGGTCGCATCATCGTGATCGAGATGAACCCGCGCGTGTCCCGCTCCTCCGCCCTGGCGAGCAAGGCGACGGGCTTCCCGATCGCCAAAATCGCCGCGAAGCTCGCGCTCGGCTACCGGCTCGACGAGATCCCGAACGACATCACCGGTGTCACCCCGGCCAGCTTCGAACCCACCCTCGACTACGTCGTGGTCAAGGTGCCCCGGTTCGCGTTCGAGAAGTTTCCCGCCGCCGACCAGCGCCTGACCACCACCATGAAGTCCGTGGGCGAGGCGATGGCCATCGGCCGCAGTTACGCCTCCGCGCTGCAGAAGGCGCTCCGCTCGCTCGAGAAGCGCGGTTCGTCGTTCCACTGGGGAGCCGAGACCCGCACGGTCGACGAGTTGCTCACGGTCGCCGAAGTACCCACCGACGGCCGGATCGTCACCGTGCAGCAGGCGCTCCGCAAGGGTGCCACCACCGAGCAGGTTTTCGACGCCACCAAGATCGACCCGTGGTTCATCGACCAGATCGTGCTGATCAACGAGATCGCGGACGAGATCGCCGCCGCCGAGCGCCTCGACACAGACATCCTCCGCACCGCCAAAGACCACGGCTTCTCCGACGCCCAGATCGGCGAGCTTCGCGGCTTCGGCGAAGCGGATGTGCGCACGGTGCGCCACATCCTCGGCGTGCGCCCGGTCTTCAAGACCGTCGACACGTGCGCGGGGGAGTTCCCCGCACTCACGCCGTACCACTACTCCAGCTACGACCAGGAGACCGAGGTCGTGCCCAGTGACCGCAAAAAGGTCGTCATCATCGGCTCCGGCCCGAACCGCATCGGCCAGGGCGTCGAGTTCGACTACTCCTGCGTGCACGCCTCGTTTGCCCTCTCCGAGGCTGGCTACGAGACCATCATGATCAACTGCAACCCGGAGACGGTCTCGACCGACTACGACACCTCCGACCGGCTCTACTTCGAGCCGCTCACCCTCGAGGACGTGCTCGAGGTCATTCACGCAGAAAGCCAGAGCGGCGAGCTCGTCGGCGTGGTCGTGCAGCTGGGAGGCCAGACCGCGCTCGGCCTCGCCAAGGGCCTCGAGGCCGAGGGCATCCCGATACTCGGCACCACCCCGGAGGCCATCGACCTGGCGGAGGAGCGCGGACTTTTCTCCGGCATCCTCGACCAGGCCGGCCTGCTCGCCCCCCGCAACGGCGTCGCCACCGACTACGCCGGCGCTGTGGTCGTTGCCGAGGAGATCGGCTATCCCGTGCTCGTGCGCCCGAGCTACGTGCTCGGCGGCCGCGGCATGGAGATCGTCTACGACTCCGCAGCGTTGGCCGACTACTTCAACCGGATGGCCGGACAGGGCATCATCGGCCCGTCGCATCCGCTGCTCGTGGACCGGTTTCTCGACGACGCCATCGAGATCGACGTGGACGCCATCTACGACGGCACCGAGCTCTACATCGGCGGCGTGATGGAGCATATCGAGGAGGCCGGGATCCACTCCGGCGACTCGAGCTGCACCCTGCCTCCGGTCACCCTCGGCCGTGCGGAGATCGACCGCGTGCGCGAGGCGACGCTGGGCATCGCCCGCGGCATCGGCGTGCGCGGCCTGCTCAACGTGCAGTTCGCGATCGGCGCCGGCGTGCTCTACGTGCTCGAAGCGAACCCGCGCGCCTCGCGTACGGTACCGTTCGTGGCCAAGGCCCTCGGCATCACCTTGGCCAAGGCCGCCGCGCTGATCATGGTCGGCAAGACCATCGCCGAACTCAAGGCCGAGGGCAAGCTACCTCTGATCGACGGCTCGCGGGTGCCGATGGATGCTCCGGTCGCCGTGAAGGAAGCCGTGCTGCCGTTCAACCGGTTCCGCACGCCCGAGGGTCTCGTCGTGGACTCCGTGCTCGGCCCGGAGATGCGCTCAACCGGTGAGGTCATGGGCATCGACCGCGACTTCCCGCGGGCCTTCGCCAAGAGCCAGCTCGCCGCCTACGGCGGAATCCCGCTCACCGGCACCGTGTTCGTGTCGGTCTCCGACCGGGACAAGCGCGCGATCATCCTGCCCATGCTGCGCCTCCAGCAGCTCGGCTACTCGATCACCGCCACGGAGGGGACCGCCGAAGTTCTGCAACGCAACGGCATCCGCGCCGCCATCGTCACCAAGTTCAGTGAGAAGGCCGACGAGGCGGACGTGTCGATCGTGGAACTGATCCGCCGCGAAGAGGTGCAGATCGTCATCAACACCCCCGGCGGTCGCACCGCCCGAGCCGACGGCTACGAGATCCGCGCGGCCGCGGTCGCCGCGGACCTGCCGCTGTTCACCACCATCGCCGAGTTGAGCGCCGCAGTGGCCTCGATCGACGCGATTCGCGGCGGCTTCGAGGTGACCTCGCTGCAGGACTACGCCCTCACCCGGACGGCGGCCCTGTGAGCCGCGCGCACGAACAGGACGGGTCGACCGCAGCGGTCGGCCCGGCCGCACCGGCCGCCTTCGGCGACCGGCTGGGTGATGTCTTCTCGGTCCGGGGACAAGTCTGCGTCGGCATCGACCCGCACACCTGGCTCCTGACCGACTGGGGTCTGCCGGACACGGCCGCCGGGGCGGAGTCTTTCGGCCGCCAGGTCGTGGCCGCCGCTGCCGGCCAGGTCGGCCTGGTGAAGCCCCAGGTGGCCTTCTACGAGCGTTTCGGCTCCGCCGGGTACCTCGCCCTGGAACGGGTGCTGGCGGATGCCCGCGCCGCCGGACTGCTCACGATCGCGGACGTCAAGCGCGGCGACCTCGGTACCAGCGTGGAGGCGTACGGCCAGGCCTGGCTGAGCGAGGAGTCCCCCCTGGAGGTCGACGCCATCACCGTGAACGCGTATATGGGCGTCGGGTCGCTGGAACCGGTGTTCCGCCTTGCAGCCCAGACCGGCAAGGGGATCTTTGTGCTGGCCGCCACCTCGAACCCCGAGGCGGCGGCGCTTCAGCGGGCCGTGATCGCCGAGGGGAATCAGACCGGCCAAAGCGTCGCCCAATCCGTCTTCGGCGCCGTGACCGAGCGGAATGCCCGGTCCGGGGCTTCCTCTCTCGGCTCGGTCGGGGTGGTGCTCGGCGCCACACTGGACCTGGCCACGTTCGGACTGGACCTCTCCGTGGCGCCCGCCCGCGGTCTCACCCCCATCCTCGCTCCCGGCTTCGGCCACCAGGGCGCGCAGGTCGCCGATCTGAAGAACTTGTACGGGGGGTACGCGGAAGGCGTTATCGTGAGTGAATCGCGCAGCGTTCTAGAGGTCGGCCCCGACCGAATCAAACAAGCGATTGCGCGCCGAGTAGTTGAAGCAGGAGCTGCCCGTGGCTGAGAATCGCCCCACCCCACCCGACGTCGATCGGGTTGCCGCCTCGCGCGCCGCCGTGGCGGCTCGCCGCGCACGCGCCGCAGTTAAAAGCCAGATTGCGCAGGGAAAACGTAGCGCGCTCGACGTGTTGTCCGCCGCGACCGAGAGCCCGGACGGCGTCGAAGGGCGCCTGCGGGTGACCGAGTTCCTGATCAGCATTCCGGCGATCGGCGTCACCAAGATGCACCGAATCATGGGGCGGCTCGAGATCTCGCCGTCGAAGCGATTGGGGGGGCTGGGCAAGCACCAACGCGATCGGTTGCGAGATTTTCTCACCACGCGCACCGTCGCGAGGCGCAGCGATTCCTCCGCGAAGCTTGTCGTGCTGGCCGGTCCCACCGCGGTCGGCAAGGGAACCGTCGCGGCGCACATCCGTCAGCATCACCCGGGCGTGCACCTGTCGGTGTCGGCCACGACCCGGGCACCTCGCCCAGGCGAGACCGCGGGCGTGAGCTACTTCTTCGTCGACGACGCCGAATTCGACCGGATGGTCGCGGCCGGCGACCTGCTCGAGTGGGCGACCGTGCACAACGCGCACCGCTACGGCACCCCGCGGGGTCCAGTCACGGAGGCCTTGAACGAGGGTCACAGCGTGCTCCTCGAGATCGACATCCAAGGAGCCCGGGCCGTTCGCCGGGCCATGCCGGAGGCCAGACTGGTCTTCCTGCTTCCGCCGAGCTGGGACGAACTGGTGCGCCGGCTGATCGGCCGGGACACCGAGGCGCCCGCCGAACAGGCCCGCCGGCTCGAGACGGCCAAACTCGAATTGGCCGCCCAGGGGGAGTTCGATTATCGGGTCGTAAACCACGACGTGGGCGAAGCGGCGCGCGAGGTCGTAGACTTGATGAATCTGCGTACGGCGCCATTGCTGCCGTAGCGCCCGTTTTCCGTGATTCTGCGCGTCCCGCAGCACAAACCGCTCTGAAGGAGTGACACCAATGGCTACCAAGCTCACTGGCATCATTGACCCGCCCATCGACGACCTGCTCACCAAGGCCGACTCCAAGTACGCCCTCGTGGTCTTCGCCTCCAAGCGCGCGCGTCAGATCAACGACTACTACGCGGACCTGCACGAAGGCAGCCTGTTCGACAATGTCGGCCCGCTCGTCGACTCGACCGTCGACGACAAGCCGCTGTCCGTCGCCCTCCGCGAGATCAACGAAGACAAGCTCACCTCCCGCCCCATCGCCGAGTAACGCACCCACAAGCGCGCAGGATGTCGTCAGGTCGCACGATCGTCGTCGGGATAACCGGCGGCATTGCTGCCTACAAGGCCGTGAACGTCGTGCGCGCTTTCGTGTTGCGGGGGGACTGCGTGCACGTCGTGGCGACGCCGGCGGCGCTGCGATTCGTCGGCAAGCCCACCCTCGAGGCTATCTCCCGCAACCCCGTGCACACGGATCTCTATGAGGGCGTCGCCGAGGTGCGGCACGTGGCCATCGGCCAATCCGCCGACCTGATCGTCGTGGCCCCGGCCACCGCGAACACCATCGCGAAGCTCGCCACCGGCCTCGCCGACGACCTGCTCGGCAACACCATCCTGGCCAGCACCGCCCCGCTCGTGATCGCCCCGGCGATGCACACGGAGATGTGGAACAACGCGGCCACGGTCGCCAATGTGGCCACCCTCCGCGCCCGCGGCGTCATCGTCGTCGGGCCTGGGGTCGGCCAGCTCACCGGCGCCGACGCCGGAGCCGGGCGGATGGAAGAGCCCGACACCATCGTCGCCGCGGCCCTCGCCGCCCTTGCCTTGGCCGACCGCACCGATGGGCCAGGGGCCGACCTGGTCGGCAAGCACGTCGTGATCACCGCTGGCGGCACTCGCGAGCCCCTCGACCCCGTGCGCTTCCTCGGCAACCGTTCCAGCGGTAAGCAGGGGGTCGCCCTGGCGCAGGCCGCCCTGGCTCGGGGTGCGTCCGTGACCCTGATCGCCGCGAATCTCGAGGTTGCCGCACCAACAGCGGTGGAACTGCGGCTCGTGGGCACCGCGCTCGAGCTCGAGGCGGCCGTCACGGATGCCGCCGCCGGGGCCGACGCCGTGATCATGGCGGCCGCGGTCGCCGACTACCGGCCGGTGCAGGTGAGCGCCGGCAAGATCAAGAAAGACGAGACCGGCGACACCCTGCTGCTCGAACTGACCCGCAATCCCGATATCCTCGCCGGGCTCGCCCGGACGAAGCGCACGGGCCAGGTACTGATCGGGTTCGCCGCGGAGACGGAGCCGGATCCGGTTCGCCTGCTTGTACTCGGCCGCGAGAAAATGGCGCGCAAGGGCTGCGACTTCCTGGTGGTCAACCGCGTGGGCTGGGCGGAGGGTTTCGCCTCGGACCGTAACGCGATCACGGTGCTCGATCACGACGGAGATATAGTGTGTGAGGTCTCCGGAACCAAAATGTCGGTGGCCGGGCGCATCCTTGACCTGATCGGCTGAAACCGCTCGGGCATCCGGTCACCTGGGTTGCCGTCGCCGGCAAGGGCAGGGTCTCCGGCGCTTCCCGACCGGCACGACCGGGTGCCCGGTCGGCTCGGCCCGGTCTCAGCGGAGAATTTTTCACGTTCATTTCTTCTACACGTTGTTCTGCAACAGAGACGGGCAAGATGCGCGATCTACGCCTTTTCACTTCGGAGTCGGTAACCGAAGGTCACCCCGACAAGATCTGCGACCAGATCTCCGACAGCATTCTGGATGCGCTCCTGACGGAAGACCCGCACAGCCGGGTCGCCGTCGAGACCCTCGTCACCACCGGGCTCGTACACGTCGCCGGCGAGGTCAGCACCGAGGCCTACGTCGAGATCCCCTCAATCGTGCGCAAGTGCATCACCGATATCGGCTACGACTCTTCGGACGTCTGGTTCGACGGCCGCTCCTGCGGCGTGGAGATCTCCATCGGCGGCCAGTCGCCCGACATCGCGCAGGGCGTGGACAACGCCTTCGAGCGTCGGGAAGAGTCCAGTGTCGAGGACTTCGACCGCCAGGGGGCCGGCGACCAGGGCATCATGTTCGGATACGCCACCAGGGAGACCCCCCAGCTGATGCCGATCCCGATCTGGATCGCACACCGCCTCGCCGAACGCCTCGCCGAGGTGCGCAAGTCCGGCGAACTCGACTACCTTCGGCCCGACGGCAAGACCCAGGTCACCATCGGCTACGACGGCATCACGCCGCGCTCGGTCGAGACCGTCGTGCTGTCGACCCAGCACTCGCCGAAGGTGTCCAACGAGCAGCTGCGTGCGGAGGTCGAGGAACTCGTCATCCGCCCGGTGCTCGACCGAGTGGAACTGGACTCGTCTGAACTGAATACGCTGATCAACCCGACCGGGCGGTTCGAGATCGGCGGCCCTCAGGGCGACGCCGGCCTCACCGGGCGCAAGATCATCATCGACACCTACGGCGGTTCCAGCCGGCACGGCGGGGGTGCGTTCAGCGGCAAGGACCCGTCGAAGGTCGACCGCTCCGCAGCGTACGCGATGCGCTGGGTGGCCAAGAACGCCGTGGCCGCCGGGCTGGCTGACCGTCTCGAGATTCAGGTGGCCTACGCCATCGGCAAGGCCTCGCCCGTCGGACTTTACGTGGAGACCTTCGGCACCGGGGTGATGGCCGACCGGGACATCACCGCGGCGATCCGCGCGGTCTTCGACCTGCGCCCGGCCGCGATCATCCATTCCCTTGACCTGCTGCGCCCGATCTACGCGCAGACCGCCGTCTACGGCCACTTCGGCCGCGAGCTTCCCGACTTCACCTGGGAGCGCCTCGACCGGGTCGACGAGCTGAGAAGCGCTGCCGGACTGTGACCGGGCAGGCGCGGCGCCGATGACCCGCTCCGGCCTCGTGGCCCGGGTGCTCATCGACTCGCCGCTGCCGCAGCTCGACCACCTGTTCGATTACAGCATTCCCGATGAGCTCGCCGGCATCGCCCGGCCCGGCGTGCGCGTGCGGGTGCCGCTGCGCTCGGCCGGTCGCGTCGCCGACGGATACCTGATCGAGGTGTTGGGTGCGGCCGAGGGGCGCGGTGCGGTCGGACCGGCCGCAGGCCCGGAGGCGCTGCCGGGTCTCGAGGCTGGCACCGAATTCCGGGGCGCGCTCAGCCCGATCGAGAGCGTGGTCTCCGCCGCCCAGGTGCTCACCCCCGAGGTCTGGGAGCTCGCCCGTCGGGTCGCCGACCGGGCCTCGGGGAACGCGAGCGACATCATCCGTCTCGCCGTGCCCCCGCGCCAGGTCCGGGTGGAGAAAACCTGGCTGGCGGCGCGAACAGCGGATGCTTCCGCCCCGGCCGACGGGACGGCCGGTGTTGCCACCGTGGCCGAGCCTGGCGATGTGGCCGACCCCGCCACCCCCGCCGGGCCGGCCTGTTCCGATTACCCGGCCGGCACCCTCGACACGGCCGTCGCCACGGGGGCGCGCCTCTGCGTGGCCGCGGTGCCCGAGCTGCAACGGCTGCCGGACGGGCAGACCATCGGGAAGTGGGCGATCACCCTGGCCGAGCTCGCGGTGGCCGGCCTGGCCGCCGGGCGGAGCGCCATCCTCGTCGTGCCGGACTACCGCGACCAGAACCAGCTTCAGGCCGCCCTCGACCTGCTGGCCCCGGCCGACTCGGTCAGCCGCGTCGATGCACGCCAGCCCAACCCGGAACGCTATCGGGCCTTCCTGGCCGCCCTTGCCCCGGAACCCCGGATCGTGCTCGGCAATCGGTCGGCCGTCTACGCGCCGGCCCACGACCTCGGTCTGATCGCGCTCTTCGACGACGGCGACCCGCTGCACGGCGAACCGCTCAGCCCCTACGCGCACTCCCGCGACGCCGCGCTCGTGCGCCAGGGCCAGTCCGGCTGCGCCCTCGTCTTCCTCGGCCATACCCGCACCGTCGAGGTGCATCGCCTGGTCGAGCTGGGCTGGCTCACTGCGGTGCACCCCGCGCAGAACCGGCATCCGCGGATCATCCCTACCGACTTCCAGTCCGAGCCCGACCAGCAGGCCCGCGCCGCGCGCATCCCGACGGCCGCGTGGCGGGCCGCCAAGGAGGCGCTGGCCCACGGCCCCGTGCTGGTGCAGGTGGCCAGCCCCGGCTACGCCCCGATGCTCGCCTGCCAGAGTTGCAAGAAGGCCGCCCGCTGCACCACCTGTCAGGGGCCGCTCGCTTTGGCCTCCAAGGACTCCACCCCGTCGTGTCGCTGGTGCGGGGCGCTGGCCGCCAACTGGAGCTGCACGCACTGCGAGGGGCGCGCCCTGCGGGTCGTCACCCTCGGCACCGGGCGAACCGCCGAAGAACTCGGCCGGGCGTTCCCCGGCGCGCGCATTATCGTCGCCGACGGCGACCATCCGCTGCAGCACCTCGGCGACGCCCCGGCCCTGGTGATCGCCACCCGCGGCGCGGAGCCCATCCCGACGGGTGGATACCGAGCCATCCTGCTGCTCGACGGCGAACGGATGCTCGCCCGGGAATCCCTGCGGGTCGGGGAGGACTGCCTGCGCTGGTGGTCCAACGCCGCATCCCTGGCGGCCCCAGGTGCCGCTGTGGTCCTGGTCGGCGTGGGCGGGCTCGTCGCCCGGGCGCTGAACTCCTGGCAGCCCGAGATGCTCGCCGCGTCGGAACTGGCCGATCGCCGCCAACTGCGATTCCCGCCCGCGGTGCGTGCTGCATCCGTCACCGGCACCGACGCCGACGTCGCCCTGGCCCTGGCAGAGCTGGCCGGGATGGACGGCGTCGATGTACTCGGCCCGGTCACCACGGAGGACCCCCTGGTGCGTGCGATCGTGCGGCTGCCGTACGCCAGCGGTGACGCCGTGGCCCGTGCGCTCAAGGCCGCGGTCGTGCGCAATGCCGCCCGCCGCCGGCGCCCGAAGGGGGCGGCCTTCCGCCCCGCGCCTACACTCAAAGTACGATTCGACGACCCGGAGCTGCTCTAAATGAAACTCGTCTTCGCCGGCACGCCGCAGGCGGCCGTGCCCAGCCTGGGCGCCCTGGCTCAGTCCCACCACGACCTCGCGGCCGTGATCACCCGGGCGGATGCCCCGTTCGGCCGCAAACGCGTGCTCACCCCCTCGCCGCTCGCGCGAGCCGCCGTCGAGAACGGGCTGCACGTGATCAAGGCCAATCGCCTCGACGAGGCCGCGACCGTGGAGATCGCCGCACTGCGACCCGACCTCGGCGTCATCGTCGCCTACGGCGGGCTCGTGCGTGAACCGCTCCTGTCGGTGCCCCGGCTCGGCTGGATCAACCTGCACTTCTCCCTGCTCCCGCGCTGGCGCGGTGCCGCTCCCGTGCAGCGCGCACTCATGGCCGGCGACGAGCAGACTGGTGCCGCCGTATTCCAGCTGGTTCCGGAACTCGACGCGGGCGCCGTGTTCGCGCAACTGACGCGGGCGATCGTCGAGGACGACACCGCGGGCAGCCTGTTGCGGGCGCTCAGCGACAGCGGCGCGCGTCTGCTGCTGCAGGTGATCGACGCCCTCGAAGCCGGCGGCGTCCAGGCGACCCCGCAGTCCGGTCCGGTCACCCTGGCCCCCAAGCTGACTCTCGCGGATGCCCGTATCGACTGGTCCGAACCGGCCGTCTCGGTGCGCAACCGGGTGCGCGGGGTCACCCCGGAGCCGGGCGCGTTCACTGTGCTCGGCGACGCCCGCCTCAAACTCCAGGGCGTTGCCCTGACCCAGGGATCCGAGCCGCAACCGGCCGGCCTGATCCGTGAGATCGACAAGAAAGTGCTGATTGGAACGGGGACCGAGCCGCTCGAGCTGGTCACCGTGCAACCGGCCGGAAAGACACAGATGAAGGCAATCGACTGGTGGCGCGGAGTGAATTGGACGGAGGTTGTCGCCTCATGAGCGACGACCGTCGCCAGGGGCGAAAGAACGACGTCCGTGCTCAGGGCGGCCGCGGCCTGGAGCGCCCGCAGACCGACTTCGTGCAGCCGGCCCGGCGGGTGGCCTACGAAGTCATCGCCGCCGTGCGGGAATCAGACGCCTACGCGAACCTGCTGCTGCCCAGCCTCATCAAGCGGGCGGCGCTCAGCACCGCGGATGCCGCATTGGCCACCGAGCTGACCTACGGCACCCTGCGTATGCAGGGCTTCTACGACCGGGTGATCGCCGACGCGGCCGGTCGGCCCGTCACCGCGATCGACCCGGCCATCCTGGACGTGCTACGTCTCGGTGCGCACCAGTTGCTCGCCACCCGGGTGGCCACCCACGCCGCCGTGAACGAGTCCGTCGAACTCGCCCGTCAGGTGGGCTCCCGCGCCACCACCGGTTTCACCAACGGGGTGCTGCGCACCATCTCCCGCTCCAGCGCCGACGAGTGGCGCGAACGCGTGCTCACCGAAGCCACCAGTGATGATGACCGCCTTGCCGCGGAGCACTCACACCCGATCTGGGTGGTGCGGGCGTTCCGGCAGTCGCTGCGCCTCGAGGGCCGAGAGACCGAGCTCGAGGAGCTGCTGTCGGCCGACAATGCCGCGCCCAAGGTGAACATGGTCATTCTGCCCGGCCTCAGCAACACCGAAGACACCGACGGTCTCGGCGTTGCCAACGACTTCTCGCCCATCGGTTTTGTGCTGGCCGGCGGCGACCCCGTGCACCTGATGCAGGACAGCGGCGGACGCCTTCGAGTGCAGGACGAGGGATCCCAGTTGGCGGCCCTCACGCTCAGTCGGGCCCGCCCGGTGGCGCCGGGAGAGCGTTGGCTCGACCTCTGCGCGGGCCCCGGCGGCAAGGCCTCCCTGCTTGCCTCCGAGGCGCTGGCCGGCGGGGCCAGCCTCGTCGCCAACGAGCTCGTCCCGGCCCGGGCCGCCCTCGTGCGTAAGGCGCTGGCCGCCGTGCCCGGAGAGGTGCCTGTCTGGGAGGAGGACGGCACCCGGTTCGGAGACGATCATCCGAAGGAGTTCGACCGGATCCTGCTGGATGCTCCCTGCACCGGGCTCGGCGCGCTACGTCGGCGCCCGGAGGCCCGCTGGCGCAAGCAGCCCAAGGACGTCGCCGAGCTCTCCGATCTGCAGTCCGGGCTGATCCACGCGGCCCTTGGCGCGCTCAAGCCGGGCGGGGTGCTGGCCTACGTCACCTGCTCACCGCACATCGCGGAGACCCGCGGGATCGTGGCTACCGCGCTCAAGAGATGGGAGGGCCGTGTGCGCACTCTCGACACGGCATCCGTGCTGCAGGGGCTGAGCAGCTCCGAGCTCGACCTGCCCGGCGACGGGGGCAGCGTGCAACTGTGGCCGCATCGGCACGGCACTGACGCTATGTTCATCACCCTGCTCGAGCGCATGGAGTAGCCCGCGCACCTGGACCCCGCGCACCCGGACCCCGCGCACCCGGACCCCGCGCACCCGGACCCGGCGCATTCGGGCCCTGCGCATTCGGGCCCCGGCCTCGACCCAATCTGACGGAGATTCTGGCTCCCCTGGTTCTTCCGTGAGCATGGCCTGGCCGAGCCCGCGCGTGTGGCTAAGGCAGGACATCCGTCCCGCGCGTTCACCGGTGCCGCGAATCAGTGCGGCACCGGGGTAGATATCCAACCTGGCCGGCGGGATCTCCTGAGTTGACCACGACACTCGCGAATGCGCAGCGGTTCTTGCGCGGGCGGGGCGAGTGCCCGTCCCGCCCGACGGCAACCGGTGGATGCGTCGTTCCTGCGGCTGCGGCTCTGCCTCGGCCAGCCGGCATGCGGGCGGGCGGACGTCGCCCCGGCCGCGCCCGCGCGTCGCGTGGCCAACTCAGGACATCCGTCGTCCGGGCTGCCCAGCCGCCGCGGACCAGTACGGGACCAGTTCGAATGCCGGTGTAGCCGGACGGATCTCCTGCGTAAGCCACAACGCGCGCCGGATCTGCGGCAGGGCTTGTGAGGTCCAGGCACTCGCATCCTTCTCCGTCGCAGCCCGAACGAATTCGACGGAGATTCTGGTTGAAAACTACTTTTTTGAAAGGTTCTAGGCCCATTTCGGCAAAATCTCCGTCGAATTCGTTCGGGACGGGATCGCTCCAGGGCCTTGGACTCGACCGGCAGGGGACTTTCGAGCCGCCGGGGCTCGCCGCAGTAGGGTGAAGGCATGGTCACCCGGATTAACCCCAGCATCCTCGCCGCCGACTTCGCCAATCTCGAACGGGACCTGGGGCGCATCCGCACCGCCGACCTGGTGCACGTCGACATCATGGACAACCATTTTGTACCGAATCTGACGTTCGGACCGCCCGTCGTCGACCGCCTCGCCCAGGTCTCCCCGCTGCCCTTCGACCTGCACCTGATGATCGAGAACCCGGAGCGTTGGGCGCTCGGCTACGCCGAAGCCGGCGCGTTCTCGGTCACCTTCCACGCGGAGGCCACGACCAACCCGGTCGGCCTGGCCCGCAAGCTGCGCTCGATCGGCGCCCGGGCCGGCATCGCCCTCAAGCCCGGCACGGCCATCGAGCCCTACCTCGAGCTTCTGCCCGAATTCGACCAGGTGCTCGTGATGACCGTCGAACCCGGCTTCGGGGGGCAGAGCTTCATGCCCTCCACCATGCGCAAGCTCCGCACCCTGTCGGAGGCCGTGAAGAAGTCCGGCCTGGACGTCTGGCTGCAGGTCGACGGCGGCATCACCGAGGACACCATCGTCATCGCCGCCGAGGCCGGGGCGAACACGTTCGTCGCCGGCTCCAGCGTGTTCAACGCCGCGGACCCGGCGAAGCAGATCGCCCTGTTGCGCGCCGCCGCGACCGAACACCAGCACGCGCACTAGTACCCTAGTCAGGTGAAGACTTTTGACGACCTGTTCGCTGAACTGAGCGACAAGGCACGGACCCGCCCCGACGGTTCGGGGACCGTGCGCGAACTCGACGCCGGCGTACATGCCATCGGCAAGAAGATCGTCGAAGAAGCCGCCGAGGTCTGGATGGCCGCCGAGTTCCAGAGCGACGACGAAACCGCCGCCGAGATGAGCCAGCTGCTGTACCACGTACAGGTGATGATGCTGGCGAAGGGGCTGACCCCCGCCGACCTGTACCGCCATCTGTGACGCGTCATCAGAGAGACTCCACCCGGTTGACCCCGTGAGACCTGTTCGCCAGAACCTGAAGACGCAGAGAGTGCCCAAATGCTGAGAATTGCCGTGCCCAATAAGGGCTCGTTGTCCGAAACCGCCGCGCAGATGCTGTTCGAGGCCGGCTACACCGGCCGCCGCGACCCGCGCGACCTCGTCGTCGCCGACCCCCGCAACGACGTGGAGTTCTTCTACTTGCGTCCCCGCGACATCGCCACCTATGTGGGCTCCGGAGCCCTCGACGTGGGAATCACCGGGCGCGACCTGCTGCTCGACTCGGGCTCCACCGCCCAGGAGATCGCCAGCCTCGACTTCGGCGACTCCACCTTCCGCTTCGCCGGCCCCGCAGGCCGCTTCACCGACCTGGCCGACCTGTCCGGCCATCGCGTCGCCACCAGCTACCCCGGACTGGTCGAGGCCTTCCTCGCCGAGCACGACGTCAGCGTGACACTGGTCACCCTCGACGGCGCGGTCGAGTCAGCCGTTCAGCTCGGCGTGGCGGATGCCGTCGCCGACGTCGTCTCCACCGGCTCCACTCTGCGCAAGGCTGGCCTCGAGATCTTCGGCCCGGTCATCCTGCAGTCCACGGCCGTGCTGATCAGCTCCGAGAACGACAAGCCCGGCATCGCGACCCTCCTGCGCCGCTTGCAGGGCGTGCTCGTGGCCCGCCAGTACGTGCTGATGGACTACGACATCCCGCAGACGCTCCTCGACGACGCCTGCCTGCTGGCGCCCGGCATCGAGTCGCCCACCGTATCGTCCCTGCACGACCCGGAATGGGTTGCCGTGCGTGTGATGATCCCGCGCCTGAACACGAACCATGTCATGGACGCCCTCTACGAGCTCGGGGCGCGCGCCATCCTGATCAGCTCCATTCACAACGCCCGCTTGTAACGGGCTGACCGGCGGTACCCAGATGCGGCGACACACAATGGAGGCACAATCGTGAGTCTTTCGGTGCGGGTCATACCCTGCCTCGACGTGGCCGACGGCCGCGTGGTCAAGGGCGTGAACTTCCAGAATCTGCGAGACGCGGGCGATCCGGTCGAACTCGCCCGCCGGTATTACGAGCAGGGAGCCGACGAACTCACCTTCCTCGATGTGACCGCCACGGTGGACAACCGTGCCACCACCTATGACGTCGTGCGCGCCACCGCAGAGCAGGTCTTCATCCCGCTTACGGTGGGCGGCGGCATCCGCACGGTCGAGGACGTGTCCCGGCTGCAGGCCAGTGGTGCCGACAAGGTCGGAGTCAACAGCGCCGCCATCAAGCGGCCCGCCCTGATCGGCGAGATCGCCGACCGGTTCGGCTCCCAGGTGCTCGTGCTCTCGCTTGATGTGAAGCGCAGCGGGCGCACCGAGTCCGGCTTCGTCGTCACCACCCACGGTGGCCGCACCGAAACCGACCTGGACGCTCTCGCCTGGGCGCAGACGGCCGTCGGGCTGGGGGTCGGCGAGCTGCTCGTCAACTCCATCGATGCCGACGGCACGAAGGCGGGCTTCGACGTCGAACTCATCACGCTGATGCGCGCCCTGAGCACCGTTCCGGTGATCGCCTCCGGCGGCGCCGGCCGGGTCGAGGATTTTCCCCCGGCCATCGCGGCGGGGGCGGATGCCGTGCTCGCGGCATCCGTGTTCCACAGCGGCCAGCTGACCGTCGGCGACATCAAGGCGGAGCTCCGGCACGCCGGAATGCCCGTGCGCTGATGATGCTGTGCCTTACCCGACCCGAAACGGCTCCGTAAATGACCGATGTACTCTCCACCCTCGACGACGCCCTGGCCAGGGCCGTCTTCAACTCCGACGGCCTGCTGCCGGCGGTGATCCAGCAGTGGGACACCGGTGAGGTGCTCATGCTCGGCTGGATGAACCGGGAAGCGCTGCGCCGCACGCTCACCGAGGGGCGCGTGACGTTTTGGTCGCGCAGTCGCCAGGAATTCTGGCGCAAGGGCGACATCTCCGGCCACGGCCAGTATGTGAAGTCCGCCGCGCTCGACTGTGACGCGGACACCCTCCTGGTGCAGGCGGACCAGGTCGCAGCAGCCTGCCACACCGGCTCCCGCACCTGTTTCGACGGGCGCGGCATCGAGGTCGTGACCGGCGCCCGCCCCGCGGCACCCGACGTGGCAGCAGACCGGGCAACCACCCAAAAACCGAAGGACTGACCATGGCACCGAACAGCTCCGGCCCAGCCCCGACGACCACCGCCGGGCAGTTCGCGCTCCAGATCGACGACCACCGGGTGTTCCCCGTGGTGCGCGAACTCTTCGCCGACGGCGAAACCCCGGTGGGCATCTACCGCAAGCTCGCTGCCGGCCAGCCCGGTAGCTTTCTGCTCGAGTCCGCCGAGCAGGGCGGCATTTGGTCGCGGTTCTCGTTCGTGGGCGTGTCCTCGTTCGGCGTGCTCACCCAGCAGGGCGACGAGACCCGCTGGCTCGACTATGGCCTCTCGGCTGAGCGCGCCCTCGGCGACGCCACCGGCCTCGGCCCGCTGGCGGCTCTCGCGGCCCTCCACGAACGCTGGGAAACCCCGCGGATGCCCGGCCACCCACCCCTGACCGGCGGCCTCGTCGGATTCATCGGCTGGGAGGCGATCCGCCAGATCGAGCGCCTGCCGAATCGCCCGCCGGCGGACTACGACGTGCCGGGCCAGGCCTTCAGCTTCGTGGCCGACCTCGTCGTGATCGACCACAAATTCGGCACCGTGCAGCTCATTGCCAACGTTCTGAACGACGGCCACGACGAACCGGATGCCCTCTGGGCGGCCGCCCAGGACCGGCTCGACGCCCTGCAGGCTCGCCTGGCCGAGCCCTCCGAGACCTGGCTCGCAGAGGTCGACCTCGCCACGCCCGCCTCCCCGACGAACCGCACCCGACGTGAGGACTTCCTCGCCGCTGTCGACGTCGCCAAGGAGCACATCGTCGACGGTGACGTGTTCCAGGTGGTCGTCTCCCAGCGGTTCGACCAGGAGTGCACGGCGGACCCCATCGACGTCTACCGGGTGCTGCGCAGCCTCAACCCGTCGCCCTACATGTACTTGCTGAGCCTGGAATCGCCGGAGAAGGAGACTTACTGGATCGTGGGCTCCTCCCCGGAGGCCTTGGTGAAGGTGCAGAACGACCGCGTGTTCACGCATCCGATCGCGGGCTCGAAGCCGCGCGGCACGACCCCGGAGGCCGACGCCGACTTCGAAGCCGAGCTCGCGGGCGACGCCAAGGAACGCGCCGAGCATCTGATGCTCGTGGACCTGGCCCGCAACGACCTGCTCAAGGTGTGTGCACCCGGCTCGGTCGAGGTGACCGAGTTCATGCGCATCGAGCGGTTCAGCCACATCATGCACCTCGTCTCCTCGGTGGAGGGGAACCTGCTGCCGGGCCGGTCCGCGATCGACGTCTTCCGCGCCACGTTCCCGGCCGGCACTCTCTCCGGGGCCCCGAAACCGCGCGCCCTCGAGATCATCGACGCGCTCGAGCCCGCGCAGCGCGGCGTGTACGGGGGGGTGGTCGGCTACTTCGGGTTCGCCGGGGACGCGGACCTGGCCATAGCCATTCGGACCGCAACGATCATGAATGGCGTCGCCCGCGTGCAGGCCGGCGGCGGCCTCGTCGCGGACTCCGACCCGGCGTCGGAATACCAGGAGTCGCAGAACAAGGCCGCGGCGCCCCTTCGCGCAGTCGCGGTCGCGAACGCCATGAAGCGGGTGCGCTAGGTGGCATCCGCACGGCGCCTCAAGCTCGGGCACATCCTCGTGGTGCTGGCGGCGAGCGGTCTGGCCCTGCTGGCCTGGACCCAGGTCTGGGTGAACGTCATCGTGGAGCAGTCCGGCTCGGCTGTGCACAGCCTCGAGGTGTCCGGCTCCACGGCCGCCCCCGGGGTGACAGCCCTTGCCCTCGCCGGACTGGCCCTCGCCGGTGCCCTGAGTATCGCCGGTCCCGGCATCCGGGTGGTCCTCGGCCTGCTTCAGGTTCTGCTCGGCTTCTCCGTGTGCCTTTCGGCTATTTTGGCCGTCACCGATCCGGCGGCGGCCAGTGCCGGCGCGGTCACCGATGCCACCGGAATCTCCGGCGCAGACTCGGTCGTCGACACCGTCGCCTCGGCGGCCGTGACCCCGTGGCCGTTCATCGCGCTGCTCGCCGGCGTGGTCATGGGCGGCGCCGGGGTCGGGGTGCTCGTCACGTCCCGGCGTTGGCCCGGACCGACGTCCCGCTACCAGGCCGTGCGATTCGAAGCGGCCGAGTCGGCCGAGGCGACGGATGCCGGCGATTCCGACGCCGCGGACGTTTCCGCACCCGAACGTGACGCCATCGACGACTGGGACGGGCTGAGCCGCGGCGAAGACCCCACCACCCCGCAGTGAATCGAGACCTGATTCCCGGTTTCACCTGGTGCGCTGGGGAGGCCGGGGAACCGTGGGGCCGCTAGACTTGACTTGTCCGTCAGCGCACAAGAGGAGAATCATGAGCTTTGAATCGGTAGACCCAGGTGAAGGCCATTCGATCGCGGCCTGGACCGCCGTCACCATCATGCTTCTCGCCGTCGCGATCGGCACCGTTGCCTTCTTTCTGGTGATCCCTTGGCTCGTCTGGGCATCCGTCGGCCTGCTGGTGGTTGGCCTGCTGGTCGGCCGGATCCTCGCCAAAATCGGTTACGGCGTAGCCGATACGGCTCACCTGGGCCACTAGTCGAGTGCTGTCTGATCTTCTAGCCGGGGCCGTCGCCGACGCTGAACTTCGTCGGGCCGCCCGTCCGTTCGCCATCGTCGAGGCAACCGCTCTCGACCAAACTCCCGCGATCGATGCCCTGGCGGTGCTCGCACCCGCCGATCAGGTCAAGATCATCGCGGAGGTCAAGCGCGCCAGCCCGTCCCGGGGCACCCTGGCCGAGATTTCGGACCCTGCCGCCCTCGCCGTCTCCTACGAGTTTGGCGGCGCCAGCGCGATCAGCGTGCTCACCGAAGGTCGCAAGTTCCTCGGCTCCCTGTCAGACCTCGAGCAAGTGCGATCCGCCGTGCGCATCCCGGTGCTGCGTAAAGACTTCATCGGCTTGCCGTACCAGGTCTTCGAGGCCAGGGCGGCAGGTGCCGACATGGTTCTGCTCATCGTCGCCGCACTCGACCAGACCACCCTGGTCTCCCTGCACGACCTCGTGCGCCAGCTCGGCATGACCGCGCTGGTCGAGACCCATAGCGCCGAGGAGGTCGACCGTGCCCTGGCCATTGGCGCAAGCCTCGTCGGGGTAAACGCCCGCGACCTGTCCACGTTCCAACTCGATCAGGACCTGTTCGGCAGGCTCGCGGACCGGATCCCCTCGGGCGTCGTCCGCGTCGCCGAATCGGCCGTCAAGACCGCCGCCGACGTGGCGCACTACCGCGCCGCCGGCGCCGACATCGTGCTCGTCGGCGAGGCCCTCGTCACAAACGATCCCATCCGAACCCTCTCCGAATTCCTGGCGGTTTAAATGTCAACGTCCCTCAGAACAGAAGCAGGCCCGTACTTCGGCGACTTCGGCGGGAGGTTCGTGCCGGAGTCCCTCGTGGCTGCCCTCGACGAGCTGACCGACGAGTACGCTCTGGCACGGCAGGACCCGGCCTTCGCGGCCGAATTGATGGAATTGCACCGGAGCTACACCGGGCGCCCGTCCATCATCACCGAGGTGCCCCGGTTCGCCGCGCACGCCGGCGGTGCCCGCATCATCCTCAAGCGGGAAGACCTCAACCACACCGGCTCGCACAAAATCAACAATGTGCTCGGCCAGGCTCTTCTCACCAAGCGCATCGGCAAGTCCCGCGTCATCGCCGAGACGGGCGCCGGGCAGCATGGCGTGGCGGCCGCGACGGCCGCCGCCCTGTTCGGGCTCGACTGCGTCGTCTACATGGGCGAGGTCGACACGGAGCGCCAGGCCCTGAATGTGGCCCGGATGCGACTGCTCGGCGCCGAGGTCGTGCCGGTCAAGACCGGGTCCCGCACCCTGAAAGACGCCATCAACGACGCCATGCGTGACTGGGTCACCAACGTTGAGACCACCAACTACATCTTCGGTACCGTCGCCGGGCCGCATCCGTTTCCGGCCATGGTGCGCGACTTCCAGAAGATCATCGGCGAGGAGGCCCGCCAGCAGGTGCTGGACCTCACCGGCCGCCTCCCCGACGCGGTCACCGCCTGCGTCGGCGGTGGTTCGAACGCCATGGGTATCTTCCACGCGTTCCTCGACGACCCGGAGGTGGCCCTGGTCGGCTACGAGGCCGGCGGTGACGGCGCGGAGACCCTGCGCCATGCGGCGACGATCACCAAGGGGCGCCCCGGCATCCTGCACGGCGCCCGCAGCTTCCTGCTGCAGGACGAAGACGGTCAGACCGTGGAGTCGCACTCCATCTCTGCGGGTCTGGACTACCCGGGGGTGGGCCCGGAACATGCGTGGCTCGCCAGTATCGGCCGGGCCACCTACCTGCCGGTCACCGATGACGAGGCGATGAGCGCCCTCCGGCTGCTCAGCCGCACGGAGGGCATCATCCCCGCCATCGAGTCGGCGCACGCCCTCGCCGGCACCTTGGACCTCGGCAAGCAGCTCGGACCTGACGCCACCATCCTGGTAAACCTCAGCGGACGCGGCGACAAGGACATGGAAACCGCGGGTCGGTACTTCGACCTGCTCGACAAGGGCGCGGAACAGTCATGAGCACGGAAACAGGTACGGGCTCCACGACCGGAACGACGAGCACGGTCGAGGCGACAATCGCCCGTCGCCGCTCCGAGGGCGGCGGTGCTCTGATCGGCTACCTGCCCGTCGGGTTTCCCACCCTGACCGAGAGCATCGACGCGGCCGTGGCACTCGCGCAGAACGGTGTCGACGTCATCGAGCTGGGCCTGCCGTACACCGATCCCGTCATGGACGGGCCAGTGATCCAGGCGGCCACCCAGCAGGCTCTGGCCAACGGCTTTCGGCTGCGGCACGGGATCGAGGCCGTCGCGGCGATCACCGCCCAGGTGAACGTGCCCGTTCTGGTCATGACCTACTGGAACCCGATCATGCAGTACGGCGTGGACCGGTTCGCCGACGACCTGCTCGCGGCGGGAGGCGCCGGGCTGATCACGCCCGACCTCATCCCCGACGACGCGGCCGCCTGGGTGGGAGCCAGCACGCGAACCGGACTCGACCGTGTCTTCCTCGCCGCCCCGTCGTCGTCCGACGCCCGGCTGCGTCAGGCAGTGGACGCCAGCCGCGGCTTCGTCTACGCGGCCTCCACCATGGGAATCACCGGCGCCCGTGGCGACGTGGACTCCGCCGCGCGGGTGCTCGTCGACCGCCTCCGCGCCGTCGGGTCCACCAGCGCGTGCGTCGGACTCGGCATCTCCACCCCGGAGCAGGTGCGGGAGATCCTCGCCTACGCCGATGGCGCCATCGTCGGTTCCGCCCTGGTCAAGGCACTGTCCGACGGGGGAGTGCCGGCCCTGGCCGTCCTCACCCGTGACCTCGCGGCCAGTGCCCGGGATCTGCGCCCCGCCGTCTGATCCCCGCCATCGAAGCACCCAAAAGCTAAGGTAAGTTGACCGAGGCGGTCACGGGGCCTCCCCGGCGCCACGATGAAAGGTAGTCCCCAGGTGTCTTTTCTTCTGAGCATCCCGAGCCCGAGCCCCGAATGGAGCTCGTTCACCCTCGGCCCGTTCACCATCCACGCCTACGCCCTCTGCATTCTGGCAGGGATCATCGCCGCCACCGTCATGACGAGCCGCCGACTGTCTGCGCGCGGCGGAGAGCCGGGCGTGGTGCTGGACATCATCCTGTGGGCCGTTCCGCTCGGCATCGTCGGCGCGCGCTTCTACCATGTGCTCACGCACCCCTCCGACTACTTCTTCGAGGGTGCCAACCCTCTCGAGGTGTTCGCCATTTGGAACGGCGGCAACGCCATCTTCGGAGCGCTCCTGGGCGGGGCCGTCGGCGCTTACATCGGCTGCCGCATCTCGGGCATCCGGTTCTGGGCCTTCGCGGACGCCCTGGCACCGGGGATGCTCGTGGCGCAGGCCATGGGCCGTCTCGGCAACTGGTTCAACGAGGAGCTCTTCGGTCTGCCGACCGACCTGCCCTGGGGCCTCGAGGTGTCCGCGGCGAACCCGGCCCTCCCGATCGGGCTTCCCCCCGAAACGTTGTTTCACCCAACCTTCCTCTACGAGATGGTCTGGAACGTGGTCGGCGTCGTCCTGATCCTCGCGATCGAACGCAAGGTCGCGCTCCGCTGGGGCAAGGCCTTCGGCGTCTACCTGATTTGGTATGGCCTCGGCCGCAGCTTCTTCGAATCGATCCGGGTCGACCCGAGCGAGATGTTCTTCGGCCTCCGCACCAATGTGTGGGCCGCTTTCGCCGCCATCCTGCTGGGAATCATCCTGATCGTCGTGCAGAGCAAGCGCCACACGGGCCTGCCCGCGAGCGTGTACATTCCCGGCCGCGAGTGGAAGGGGCCCGACGCTGAGGTAGAATCTGATGAGTTTGATTCGGACCCCAAGGATCACGGTGATGAGGCCGTCGGTCCCGCCGGATCAGGCGACGTTGCAGCCACAAGCACCAGCAACTCGCGCCTCTAGGCTCAAGGTTGACTCCAACCTGTTCCACGGCTTGTGACCCGGTATGACGGGCCGCCGCGCACATGTCTACCTGAGCGGGCCAGCGTCGTCCCCACTCGCCAGTTACTTTTGTGAGGACGGTCCAATGCCGCAAACACCCCTCTTCTCGCGCTTCAGCGCAGTGCCGAAGCCGCAGGGCTTGTACAACCCGGCCGATGAGCGCGATGCCTGCGGCCTCGCCATGGTTGCCACGCTTCGGGGCACCGCCGGGCACGACATCATCACCCTCGCCCTCGACGCGCTGCGCAACCTCGAGCACCGCGGTGCGGTCGGATCGGATGCCGGCACCGGAGACGGCGCGGGCATCATCACTCAGGTTCCCGACGAGTTCCTGCGGTCGGTCACCGATTTCGCCTTGCCCGCGGCGGGCCGCTACGCGGTCGGCAATGTGTTCCTGCCGATCGATCCCACCAAGCGCAGCGGCATCAAGCGTCAGATCAACCGGATCGCCCTCGAAGAGGGACTGGTGATCCTCGGCTGGCGCGAAGTTCCCGTGCGCCCCGACGAGGTCGGCACCCTGGCGCGCGCGGCCATGCCGGCCATCCAGCAACTGTTCGTGCAGAGCGCCCGCACGACCGAGGCCGGCGACACGCTCGGCGACATCGCGCTGGACCGCCAGGCAGTCAGGCTGCGGAAGCGTGCCGAACGCGAGCTGGAGATCTACTTCGCCTCACTGTCCTGTCGCACCGTGGTCTACAAGGGTATGGTCACGACGCTTCAGCTGGAGCCGTTCTACCCGGACCTGTCCGATCCGCGCTTCGTCTCCAAGCTCGCCCTCGTGCACTCCCGCTACTCCACCAACACGTTCCCGTCCTGGCCGCTCGCGCAGCCGTTCCGCATGATCGCGCACAACGGCGAGATCAACACGGTTCAGGGCAACCGCAACTGGATGCAGGCGCGCCAGTCGCAGCTCGAATCCGACCTGCTCGGCGACCTGGCGCCGCTGCTCCCGATCGTCACCCCCGGCGGCAGCGATTCGGCCTCGTTCGATGAGGTCGTTGAGCTGCTCAGCCTGTCGGGGCGTTCGCTCCCGCACGCCGTCATGATGATGGTGCCGGAGGCCTGGGAGAACCAGACCGACCTCGACGCCGAACGCCGTGCGTTCTACGAGTACCATTCCATGCTGATGGAGCCGTGGGACGGCCCGGCCGCGATCGTGTTCACCGACGGATCCCTCGTCGGCGCCACCCTCGACCGCAACGGGCTGCGCCCCGGCCGCTACCTCATCACCGACGACGGCCTCGTCGTGCTCGCCAGCGAGATCGGGGTGCTCGACATCGACCCCAACCGGGTGGTGCGCAAGGGCCGCCTGCGTCCCGGCAAGATGTTTCTGGTCGACACGGTCGCCGGACGCCTGATCGAAGACGACGAGATCAAGGCCGACCTCGCGGCCAGCGAGCCGTGGGGAACCTGGCTGGACGCTGGGCGCATCAACCTCAAGGATCTGCCCGAGCGGGAGCACATCGTGCACCCGCCGGCATCCGTCGTGCGCCGCCAGCGCACCTTCGGCTACACCGAGGAGGAGGTGCGCATCCTGCTCGCGCCGATGGCTCGCCTCGGCGGGGAACCGCTCGGCGCGATGGGCTCCGACACCCCCATCGCCGTGCTCAGCGACCGACCCCGGCTGCTCTTCGATTACTTCACGCAGCAGTTCGCTCAGGTGACCAACCCGCCGCTCGACTCGATCCGCGAGGAAGTTGTCACTTCCCTCAAGCTCGGGCTCGGTCCGGAACGCAACCTCCTCTCGGTGGGCCCCGAGCACGCCCGGCAGGTCGTGCTCGATTTCCCCGTGATCGACAACGACGAGTTGGCGAAGATCCAGCACATCGACACCGCGCCGGGCAGCCGCACCACCAGGACCATTCGCGGGCTCTACCGGTTCGAAGACGGGCCGGACGCCTTGGAGGCCCGCATCAAGGAGATGTGCGCCGAGGCCGACGCCGCCATCGACGACGGCGCGATGTTCCTCGTCCTGTCCGACCGGGATTCCAACAAGGATCTGGCCCCGATCCCGTCGCTGCTGATGATTGCCGCGGTTCACCACCACCTGATCCGCACCGAGAACCGCATGAAGGTCGGCATCGTGGTCGAGGCCGGCGATGTGCGCGAGGTGCACCACGTCGCCCTCCTGATCGGCTACGGCGCATCCGCCGTGAACCCTTACCTTGCGATGGAAACGTGCGAGGATTTGGTGCGCAGTGGCTACATCACGACCGGCACGCCCGAACAGGCCGTGCGCAACGTGATCAAGGCCCTCGGCAAGGGCGTGCTCAAGATCATGTCCAAGATGGGGATCTCGACCGTCTCCTCCTACGCCGGCGCGCAGACCTTCGAGGCCGTGGGACTGAGCCAGGAATTCATCGACCAGTACTTCACCGGCACCACGAGCAAGCTCGGCGGCATCGGCATCGAGGTGGTCGCGGCCGAGAATGAGGCCCGGCACCGGGCCGCCTACCCCGAGGATGCCGCGGTCACCGCGCACGAACGCCTCGCGACCGGAGGTGAGTACCAGTGGCGCCGCGACGGGTCTCCGCACCTGTTCAACCCGGACACCATTTTCCGGCTCCAGCATTCCACCCGCACGCGCAGCTACGACATCTTCCGCGAGTACACGAAACTCGTCGACGACCAGGCGACGAGCCTGATGACGCTGCGCGGCATGTTCACCTTCACCACCGGCAAGCGCCACCCCGTGCCGCTGGACGAGGTGGAACCGATCTCCTCGATCGTGAAGCGCTTCGCGACGGGGGCGATGAGCTACGGATCGATCTCCGCCGAGGCGCACGAGACCCTCGCCATCGCAATGAACCGCCTTGGGGGCAAGTCCAACACCGGTGAGGGTGGAGAAGACCTTGACCGCCTGCTCGACCCGGAGCGACGCAGCGCCGTCAAGCAGGTGGCATCCGGCCGGTTCGGTGTGACCAGCATGTACTTGTCCCACGCCGACGACATCCAGATCAAGCTGGCGCAGGGAGCCAAGCCCGGCGAGGGCGGCCAGCTGCCGCCCACGAAGGTCTACCCGTGGATCGCCCGCACCCGGCACGCGACCGCCGGCGTCGGCCTGATCTCGCCGCCCCCGCACCACGATATCTACTCGATCGAAGACCTCAAACAGTTGATCTTCGACCTGAAGCGGGCGAATCCGGCCGCACGCATCCACACCAAGCTGGTCAGCCAGTCCGGTATCGGCGCGGTCGCCGCCGGAGTGGCCAAGGCCCTGTCCGACGTCATTCTCATCTCCGGTCACGACGGCGGAACCGGCGCGAGCCCGCTCAACTCCCTCAAGCACGCGGGGACCCCCTGGGAACTCGGCCTGGCCGAAACGCAGCAGACCCTGATGCTCAACGGGATGCGCGACCGGGTCGTGCTGCAGGTCGACGGCCAGTTGAAGACCGGCCGTGACGTCATCATCGGAGCGTTGCTCGGCGCCGAGGAGTTCGGCTTCGCTACCGCCCCGCTGATCGTGGAGGGCTGCGTCATGATGCGCGTCTGCCACCTGGACACCTGCCCCGTCGGGGTGGCCACCCAGAATCCCGAGCTGCGCAAACGTTTCACTGGCAAGGCCGAGCACGTGATCAACTTCTTCGAGTTCATCGCTCAGGAGGTGCGCGAGTACCTCGCCGAGCTCGGATTCCGCAGCCTCGACGAGGCCATCGGCCACCGGGAGGTGCTCGACGTCAACGGGGCGCTTACGCACTGGAAGGCCTCCGGACTCGACCTGTCGCCCATCCTCGTCGGTCCGGACTTCTCCGCGGGGGAGCCCCGGCAGTCCGGTCGCCCTCAGGAGCACGAACTTGAGCTCCACTTCGACAACGAACTGATCCGGCAGAGCGCCAGTGTGCTTGAACATGGTGGGCAGGTCTCGATCTCCCTGCCCATCCGAAACACCGAGCGGGCCGTGGGCACCATGCTCGGCCACGAGGTCACCGTGCGCCACGGCGAGAACGGGCTGCCGTCCGGTTCCATCGACGTCACCCTCACCGGTAGTGCCGGACAGTCCTTCGGCGCGTTCCTGCCGAGCGGCATCATCCTGCGGCTCGAGGGTGACTCCAACGACTACGTCGGCAAGGGTCTCTCCGGTGGCCAGATCACCGTGCGACCCGACCGGGGCAGCCTGTTCCCGGCCGAGCAGAACGTGATCGCCGGTAACGTCATCGGCTACGGCGCGACCCAGGGCAGCATGTTCATCCGCGGCATCGTGGGCGAACGCTTCCTGGTGCGCAACTCCGGGGCCACCGCCGTCGTCGAGGGCGTCGGAGATCACGCCCTCGAATACATGACCGGGGGACTGGCGGTCATCCTGGGCGAAACGGGGCGCAACCTGGGTGCCGGTATGTCTGGCGGAACCGCCTACGTCTACGGTCTTCGTACCGAGGATGTCAACCGGCAGGCCCTCGACTCCGGCGAACTCACACTTCTGCCGCTCGGCGGCGCGGACCGCGAGATCGTGCGCGACTTGCTCGGACAGCATCATGACCAGACCGAGTCCGCCCTGGCGGCCCGGCTGCTGGCCGATTTCGAGACCACCATGTCCACATTCGTCAAGGTGCTACCGCGCGACTACGCGGCCGTCCTGGCAACCAGGCAGATCGCCGTCGACGAGGGCCTCGACCCCGATGGCGTCGTCGTTTGGAACCGCATTCTGGAGGCAACCAATGGCTGATCCGAAAGGATTCCTCAAGACCACGGACCGGGAGCTTCCGGCCCGCCGTCCCGTATCCGTTCGTCTGATGGACTGGAAAGAGGTCTACGAGCAGGGCGACGCGACGCAACTGAAACGCCAGGCCGGCCGCTGTATGGACTGCGGTGTGCCGTTCTGTCAGCAGGGCTGCCCGCTCGGCAACATCATTCCGGAATGGAACGACCTCACCTGGCGGGACGAGGGTCGACAGGCCATCGAACGTCTCCATGTCACCAACAACTTCCCGGAGTTCACCGGGCGTCTCTGCCCGGCACCCTGTGAGTCGGCCTGCGTTCTCGGAATCAGTCAGCCGCCGGTCACGATCAAGCAGGTTGAGGTCTCCATCATCGACCAGGCCTTCGCCAACGGATGGGTGCAGCCCCAGCCGCCCGGACGCCTCACCGGCAAGACGATCGCGGTCGTCGGCTCTGGCCCGGCCGGCCTCGCGGCCGCGCAGCAGCTCACGCGGGCCGGTCACACGGTGGCGGTCTTCGAGCGCGACGACCGGATCGGCGGGCTTTTACGTTACGGCATCCCGGACTTCAAGATGGAGAAGAAGCACCTCGAGACCCGACTCGGCCAGATGACGGCCGAGGGCACCCGCTTCCGAGCAGGCGTCACCATCGGGGTCGACATCACCTGGGATGACCTCCGGGCCCGCTATGACGCTGTGGTGGTCGCCACGGGGGCCCTGGTACCCCGCGACCTGCCGATCCCCGGGCGCGACCTGCCCGGAGTGCACTTCGCCATGGAATACCTCGTGCAGCAGAACAAGGTCGGCGCCGGCGACACTGTTGACCAGCAGATCACCGCCGAGGGCAAGCACGTGGTCGTACTCGGCGGCGGCGACACCGGCGCCGACTGTATCGGTACCGCGCACCGCCAGGCCGCGGCATCCGTCACGAATCTCGCCATCGGCCGCCAACCGGGCATGGAACGGGCGGAACACCAGCCGTGGCCGCTGTCACCGACGCTGTTCGAGGTGTCGAGCGCCCACGAAGAGGGCGGCAACCGCGAGTACCTGGTGTCGACGGTGGAGTTCCTGGCCAACGAAGCGGGTGAGGTGCGCGCCATCCGCGTGGCCGAGACCGAATTCCGGGGCGGACGCCGGGTGCCCAAGGCCGGAACGGAGCGCGAGATCCCTGCGGATCTGGTTCTCCTGGCCATGGGCTTCACCGGTCCTGAATCACGCGAGCTGACCGACCAGCTGCACGTGCCGGTCGATGGGCGGAGTAATGTCGAGCGTGACGTTAATTACCAGACCAGCCATGAAGGCGTGTTCGTTGCTGGTGATGCCGGCCGTGGCCAGTCGCTCATCGTCTGGGCGATCGCCGAAGGTCGGGCTGCTGCGGCAGCCGTCGACAAATTCCTCGAAGGCGAGACGCAACTGCCTGCACCGGTCAAACCGTCCGATCATGCCTTCGCAATCTGATTGGTCACTGATCCAGTGATTCGATTCCAAGAGATCCACCACCCCGTGGTCTCCCAACCATCAACAGAGAATATGCGCCGAAACAGCGCGGAAACCGGAGTTCTTTCAGAATGAGACGCGCCAAAATTGTCGCCACGCTCGGGCCGGCAGCAGCCAGCTACGATCAAATTCGTGCCCTTATCGATGCCGGTGTCGACGTCTGCCGGATGAACCTGAGCCACGGGGACTACCAGGTCCACGAGGGTGTTTATGCGAATGTACGCAAAGCAGCGAACGACTCCGGTCGTGCCGTCGCCGTCATGGTCGACCTGCAGGGACCGAAGATCCGTCTCGGAAAATTCGAAGGCGGCCCTTACGAACTTGCCCTCGGAGACATTTTTAAGATCACCACAGAAGAAATCCTGGGTACCAAGGAACTCTCCGGCACCACGTACAAGGGCCTGCCCCAGGACGTCAGGCCCGGCGACTTCCTGCTGATCGACGACGGCAAGGTCAAGGTCGAGGTGGTGGCCACGAACGACACCGTCGTGACGACCAAGGTGATCGTTGCCGGCCCCGTGTCGAACAACAAGGGCATCAACCTGCCCGGTGTCGCCGTCAACGTGCCGGCCCTGTCCGAAAAGGACGAGGCCGACCTGCGCTGGGGTCTCCGCCTCGGCACGGACCTGATCGCGCTGTCGTTCGTTCGGGACGCCGCCGACATCACCCGCGTGCACGAGATCATGGCCGAAGAAGGACGCCGCGTTCCCGTGATCGCGAAGATCGAGAAGCCGCAGGCCGTGGAGAACCTCGAGGGCATCGTCGACGCGTTCGACGCCATCATGGTGGCCCGTGGCGACCTGGGCGTGGAGCTGCCGCTCGAGGCCGTTCCGATCGTGCAGAAGCAGGCGGTCGAGCTCGCTCGTCGCATGGCCAAGCCGGTCATCGTGGCGACGCAGATGCTCGAGTCCATGATCCACAGCCCGGTGCCGACCCGCGCGGAGACGTCTGACGTCGCCAACGCCGTGCTCGACGGCGCGGATGCGGTCATGCTCAGTGGCGAGACCAGCGTCGGCGAGTACCCCGTCGTCACGGTCCAGACGATGGCGCGGATTGTCGCGTCGACCGAGGACCACGGCCTGGAGCGTATCGTTCCGCTGACGAACAAGCCGCGTACCCAGGGCGGTGCGATTACCCTCGCCGCCATCGAGGTCGCCGAGTTCGTCGAAGCGAAGTTCCTGTGCATCTTCACGGAGTCCGGTGACTCGGCCCGACGGATGTCCCGGCTGCGGTCGAAGATCCCCATGCTGGCTTTCACCCCGGAGCCCGGTATCCGTCGTCGACTGGCCCTCACCTGGGGCATCCAGACCTACCTGGTCGACCGGGTCACCCACACGGATGCCATGTTCGGACAGGTGGATGACATCCTGCTGGGCCAGGGTCTGGCACAGCTCGGTGACAAGGTCGTCGTCATCAGCGGTTCCCCTCCCGGCATCGCGGGTTCCACGAACGACATCCGTGTGCACCGCGTCGGCGATGCCCACAATGAAGTTCACCCGGCGTACGCGAAGAAGTAGCGCCGCGACGGAGAAAGCCCCGCCGCCCGGCTTCGGGTGGCGGGGCTTTCTCGTGCTGTCAAATCTGCGCGGCACAGCCGAGCGCCGTGATTCTGTGACCCACCGCCCCCGGGCGACACCCTGTTCCCCTTCAGTGTCGCCCATGAGGCTGTGCGCGTGAACACTCCGAGCCGGAGCGCGACTGGACGGTCCGTGGCGTGCGCGGGTCCCCCGACCCGGTAGCGTGGACATGTCCAACCTCATTTCAGGCTAGCACCTGTTGGACATGTCTAATGTCATGGTCCGGCGCCACGGGACAGCGGCGCACAGGGGGGAGCAGGACGTGAACTACGAAGCACGCACCGAGCGGGCGCGCGAACTGGTGGCCACCCTCACCCTCCCGCGTCCGCTGACCGCCGCGACGCTGCACCGGTACATGGAAGGTCTGCGCGGCAAGGCGATCCTGATTCGTGCGGCGAGTCCGCGGCTCGTAGAATCCGGAGTCTGCGGGCTGTGGATCGAGGTCGCCGGGGAGAATTTCGAGCGCATCCACCATGCGCCGACGGACTCCGCCGTGCACCGCCAGCAGTTCATCAACCATGAGTTCGGCCACATGATCCTGCGGCATGAGAAGCAGCTGATGCCGGCCGAGCGGGTCGCGCTGCTCGCACCCCTCATCCCGCTCGACTCGATCGCATACGCGCTGTCCCGCAGCAACTTCACCGACGAGCAGGAAGCCCTGGCCGAGGCGATCGGCGACCGGCTGGCCCTGATCATGTCCGGAGACAGCGCCGAAACGGCCAACGGCCCCCGAACCGGTTTCGGCCGGGTGCTGTAGTGCAGATCATCCTGCTATCGGTGTCGGCGTTGATCTGGATCGCCACAATATTGTGCGTGCCGTCACTCCTTCGCGGTCGTCGTCGCCGTCTCTTCTGGGTCCTCGTTGCTTTCGGGACGACAATGACCCTGCAGCCTTACGTCGTGTACAACGCCGTCGACGGACTACTGGGTGGGGACAACGTCGCCTACTTCAGCTTTCATGCAACGGCGATCGTTACCATTGGTCTCCTGGACGGCATCGTGCAGGAGGCCGTGTCCGTGGGCGGTCTCACGCGGCGTAGGAATCAGGTGACCGCACTCGTCACCGGCGCAATTGTCACCGCCCAAGCTGTCCTATTCTTCGGCGGAGACTGGCGTTTTCGAGACCAGATCCACGAGGCTTTTCCGAATCGTTGGGATTTCGCCGCCTACTCGTCCACCACGTGGATTGCGATGGCCCTCTTCTCCGTGTCGGTAGGTGCGGCATGCGCGTCCGATCTGCGCCTTCAGCATCGGTTGATCACTCGGGCGTCTCTCGCTCTCGTTGTGCTCGGTTGCCTCGGGGTTCTGGTCTACACGATCGTCAGCTTCGCGAGCGTGACCGCAGCCCTTCTCAGTCCGGTCTTCTCCTTTGACGGGTGGCCATACACCGCTTACCACATCGCCCTCGCCACCGCTCCCGTCTGCCTCGGCCTGGGTCTGGGTCTGACTGCCATGGAAGTGGGTATCCAGGCCCTGGCGAAGACCAGCCGCAACCGGGTGCTGCTGTGGCAGATCACTCCGTTGTGGGAGCGCCTGCTGGCCGGATCTCCGGAGCTCAGCATCGAGCGCGACCTCTCGCGCGTCGGGCTGCTCCTCGTGCGGGCTCCCGGCGCTCACCTGTACCGGCGTTACGTCGAGGTGCGGGATAGCCTGCTCCTCAACCCAGACCAGAGCCTGACGGTATCCGAACGGACACTGATCAACGCCGCCGAGAACCACGTGCGGGCCATCCCCGCCGCAGCTTCGATCGTCACCACCCTTGCCCGCCCCGCGACACCCCGACAGGACCACACATCGTGATTGACCCGCGAGCAGCCGACGACGGGCCCAGCATCCCCGGCGAACCGATCAGTCCGCAGCGGGAACTGGCACGCAAGCTCAACCTCCTGCTTGACGTGGTCGTCGCCGAGGGCAACACGCCGCACACCTACAAGCAGATCGCCGCGGGACTGCAGGCGCGGGGCCTGTCGCTCTCCCGAGCCCGGTGGGCCTACATGATCACCGGGGACGGGCCTCTCGTGACAGACGTCGACCTGCTCACGGGCATCGGCGAGTTCTTCCGTATCCCGCCGGAGTACCTGCTGGGCTCTGACTGCGACCTCCCCGACCGCGTCGATTCCCAGCTCGCGTTCGTGAAAAGCCTGCGTGCCCAGCGCGTGGTCAACTTCGCGGCACGCACGCTCGGGGATGTGTCCCCGGAGACGCTGCGGTCGATCACCGCGCTCCTGGAAGAGGACATGCAGCGCGGCGATGCCGCGCGACCCGCTGAGGGCTGACGGGCTGACGGTCTGGCCGACGCACCGACTGGCGCTGACGCCCCGGCAGAGCCGAAACGGCCCGACTCGGCGGAAATTTCTGCCTGGGGGTGTTGGTACCGGTGGTGGGACTCGAACCCACACGTCCTTGCGAACAAAGCATTTTGAGTGCTCCGCGTCTGCCATTCCGCCACACCGGCTCACAACACCTGCTCCAGAATACCGTAGGCTTTCCCCCGTGACCGACCAAGACTCCACCCCAGTACCTCCTCGCCGCGTTGTCGTTGCCGAGGATGAGTCCCTCATCCGCCTCGATATCGTCGAAATCCTCCGTGACGCCGGATTCGAGGTGGTCGGTGAAGCCGGCGACGGAGAAACCGCTGTCGCCCTGGCCACCGAGCTGCGGCCCGACCTGGTCATCATGGACGTGAAGATGCCGCACCTCGACGGAATTTCCGCGGCCGAGCGCATCACCAAGGCGCACATCGCCCCCGTCGTGCTGCTGACCGCGTTCAGCCAGAAAGAACTCGTCGAGCGCGCCACGGAAGCGGGCGCGCTGGCCTACGTGGTCAAGCCGTTCACCCCGAACGACCTGCTGCCCGCCATCGAGATCGCGCTGTCGCGCTACAGCCAGATCATCACCCTCGAGGCCGAGGTGGCCGACCTCGTCGAGCGCTTCGAGACCCGCAAGCTCGTCGACCGGGCCAAGGGCCTGCTGAACGAGAAGATGGGGCTCACCGAGCCCGAGGCCTTCCGGTGGATCCAGAAGGCGTCCATGGACCGCCGGCTCACCATGCACGACGTCGCCCAGGCGATTATCGAGCAACTCAGCGCCAAGAAGTAACCTTCGGCGGCCGGGCAGATCACCCTTCGGGGTTGATGCCTGGCCGTTTTTCAAGCCTAAGGTCTTGCGTCTCGGGCCGGTTCGTCAGTTCCTTGATCAGATTGGTGATCCGGATCGTCGAGCAGCGCCTGCCCTGATCATCCGTGACCGCGATCTCGTGCGTCGTGAGCGTACGGCCCAGGTGCACCGGCGTGCAGACACCCGTGACGAAGCCCGACGTCGCCGACCGGGTATGCGTGGCATTGATCTCGATCCCCACCGCCAGGCGGCCGGGACCGGCGTGCAGATTGGCGGCCATCGAGCCCAGCGACTCGCCCAGCACGACATAGGCGCCACCGTGCAGGAGCATCGCCGGTTGCGTGTTGCCCTCGACGGGCATCCGTGCCACCGCGCGCTCGATGGTGAACTCGACGAACTCGATGCCCATCTTTTCGGCCAGGGAGCCGGCTCCCCGCTGCTGGACCCACTCGAGGGCGTCCGTGGTCTGCTGGATCATAGTCACCTTCGGTCGCTGCACCTGCCCGCGCCGGATGACGCTTGTAGGCTATCTCTGTGTCAGATTCCGAAAAGCCTACCCTGATGATCATCGACGGCCATTCCCTGGCCTACCGGGCGTTCCACGCCCTCCCCGTGGACAGTTTCCAGACCCACGACGGGCAGCACACCAACGCCATCCACGGGTTCCTGTCCATGCTGCTCAGTCTGCTGCGCAACGAGAAGCCCACGCACATCGCCGTGGCGTTCGACATCTCGCGGTTCTCCTTTCGAACGCGCGAATACGCCGATTACAAGGGCACGCGGGCCAGCACGCCAAGCGAGTTCATCGGGCAGGTGCCGCTGTTGCAGGAGGCCCTGGCTGCGATGAACATCACGACGCTGACCAAGGAAGACTTCGAGGCCGACGACATCCTCGCAACACTGTCCGTGCGCGGCAACCAGGAAGGCTTCCATGTCCTGGTGGTCTCGGGGGACCGGGACACGATCCAACTCGTCAACGAAAACGTCACCCTGCTCTACCCGGCCAGCCAGGGCGTCTCGGCGCTCACCCGCTACGACCCGGCCCGGGTGCGCGAGAAGTACGGCATCGAGCCGGCACAATACCCGGATGTCGCGGCCCTGGTCGGCGAGACCAGCGACAACCTGATCGGGATCTCCAAGGTGGGGGAGAAGACCGCCGTGAAGTGGCTCGGCCTCTACGGCAGCCTCGACGGCATCCTGGAACACGCCGAGGAGATCAAGGGCGTCGTCGGCAACAACCTGCGCGAGCAGAAAGAGAACGCGATCCGCAACCGGCGACTCAACCACCTCGTCACCGACCTCGACCTCCCGGTGGAGCTCCCCGACCTCGTGCGGCGCCCCATCGACGAACCGGCCGTGCGCGCTGTGTTCGGTCGGCTCGAGTTTCGCACCCTGCTTGACCGCGTGATCAAGCTTGAGGGCGCCGGCGCGACCGGAGGCGTCGCCGTGGTCGTGCCGGAGGAAGTGCTGGTCGCCGCGCCTCAGGCCCCCGCCGCCCAGGACCTGCTCGACGAGGAGCTGGCCGCGTGGATCGCCCGGGCCACGGTCGCCTCCCCGCAGGGCCTCGCTCTCTCCGTCGAGGTACACGAGGGCAAGGCCATCGGCTTCGGAGTGTCCGGACCGACCGAGTCGGTAAACCTGCCCTGGCAGCCCGGACGCACGGACTACCTCGCATTCGAGGCCTGGCTGGCCAGCGACTCGCCCAAGATCATGCACGACGCCAAGAGCCAGATCAAGGCGCTCCGCCGCAGCAACCTGGACTTTTCGGGGCTGGTGTTCGACAGCCTGATCGCGGGCTGGCTACTGCGCCCCGGGGTGCCGGACAAAACCCTCGCTACCCTCGTCTTGCGATACCTGGGCGAAACCCTGCCGGTGACCGACCCCAACCAGCTGATCCCGGCCGAGAACGAGGCCGGGGGCGTGCCGGTGGAGTCCTGGTACACGTTCCGGGTGGCCGCGGCCATCGACGCGATGCTCGACGACGGGTCCCGCGAGGTGCTCACCACCATCGAGATGCCCACCCTGCTGGCACTCTCCGACATGGAACTGGCCGGCGTGGCCGTCTCCCATGACCAGTTGTCGGCACTGTCCGGCCAGCTGGGCGAGCGCGCCGCCGGGTTGGCCGCCGGCGCCTACGCCGAGATCGGCCGCGAGGTGAACCTCGGTTCACCCAAGCAGTTGCAGGAGGTGCTGTTCGACCAGCTCGGCATGCCCAAGACCCGGGCGAACAAGACCGGGTTCTCCACGGATGCCGGGGCTCTGGCCGACCTGCAGGCCAGCAACCCGCATCCGTTCCTTGACATGCTGTTGCAGCACCGCGACGCCACCAAGCTGCGCCAGATCGTGGAGACCCTGGACAAGGCCATCGACGAGACGGGACGTATCCACACCACGTACGTGCAGATCGGCACGGCCACCGGTCGGATCTCCTCCACCGACCCCAACCTGCAGAACATCCCGGTGCGCACCGAGGAGGGCCGCCGCATCCGGGCCGCATTCCACGCGGCCAACGGGGCCGACTGCCTGCTCACCGCCGACTACTCGCAGATCGAGATGCGCATCATGGCGCACCTTTCCGGCGACGCGGGACTGATCGAGGCCTTCAACGCCGGCGAAGACCTGCACCGGTTCGTCGGCGCAAGCGTGTTCGGCGTGGCGCCGGAAGACGTCACGAACGAGATGCGCTCCAAGGTCAAGGCCATGTCCTACGGCCTGGCCTACGGATTGAGCGCCTTCGGGCTGTCCCGGCAGCTGCGCATCGAGACGAAGGAGGCCAAGCAGCTCATCACAGACTACTTCGCCCGGTTCGGCGCGGTACGCGACTACCTGCGCAATGTCGTCGAGCAGGCCAAAATAGATGGTTACACGGCCACCATATTCGGCCGCCGCCGCCCGTTCCCCGAGCTGCACAGCGCCAACCGGGTCGTACGCGAGAACGCGGAGCGCGCGGCCCTCAACGCGCCGATCCAGGGGTCGGCCGCCGACATCATGAAGATCGCGATGAACGGGATCGCCGTGGACCTGATCGACGGCAATTTGGAGTCGCGCATGCTGCTTCAGGTACACGACGAACTGATCTTTGAGGTTGCCCCGGGGGAGTGGGATGCGCTCCGCCAGGTCGTGACGCACCGGATGGAGACCGCAGCGGACCTGTTGGTGCCGCTCGACGTGCAGGTCGGCCGCGGCGACAACTGGGATGCCGCCGCCCACTAGGCACCGACTACCAGCCGCCCGAATGCGAGGTCCGGCGCTCCGCCCGCGGTCGAGCGCGTGTTCTAGGCTCGGGTCATGACAACCGACAAGCAGCGCACCCCCACGCCGATCGACCGGATCGCCGAGGACTGGGTGGACACCCTCGTCGATATCGACCCGACCGTGGGCACGTACATCGGCCGCACCGAGGTTGACGGCCGCTTCGGCGACTACTCCCCGGACGGGCTGGACCGCAGGGTCGACGCGGCCCGATCCTTCATCACCCGCCTCGACGCGGCCACGGCAGTCGACGACGTCGACGTCGTCACCCGCACCGACCTGCGCAGCTCGCTCGCCCTCGACGTCGAGAGCGCCGAAGCCGGATTGCCGCTGCGCGACCTGAACGTGATCGCGTCGCCGGCCCAGGGCATCCGGGAGGTCTTCGACCTGATGCCCACCGCCACCGTCGCCGACTGGGACACCGTTTGCGCCCGTCTGCGCGCCCTGCCCGGGGCCATCGACGGCTACATCCAGACCCTGCGTCTCGGCATCGAGCGCGGCAGTATGCCTGCCCGGCGTCAAGTGCAGGAAGTCATCCTGCAGGCCCGGCGCCACGCGGCGAACGACGGCTTCTTCGCCGAGCTCGCCGCCAACGCCGGCCACGACACGGGAGCGCTCCCGGCCTCGCTGGCCAAGGATCTCGACACCCGGGCGCGTGCCGCTGCCGCGGCCTATGGAACGCTGGCGGACTTCCTCGGCACCGAGCTCGAGGGCAGGGCCCCCACCCGTGACGCCATCGGTCGCGACCTCTACCTGCTGCAGTCCCGCCGTTTCCTCGGCGCGACCATCGACCTCGACGAAACCTATGAGTGGGGCGTGGAGGAGCTGGCGCGGATGGTCGCCGAGCAGGAGAGCATCGCCGACCTGATCAAGCCGGGCGCGAGCGTGCCCGAGGCCATTGCGTTCCTCGACACCGAACCCAGCCGCAAGCTGCACGGCACCGACGCCCTGCAGAAATGGATGCAGGAGACCAGCGACCGAGCCGTCGCCGAGCTCTCCGAGACCCAGTTCGACATCCCCGACGAGATCAAACGCCTCGAGTGCCTGATCGCCCCCACCCAGGAAGGCGGCATCTACTACACCGGGCCTACGGACGACTTCTCCCGCCCGGGCCGGATGTGGTGGTCGGTGCCGGTCGGGATCACCGAATTCGACACCTGGCGCGAATTGACCACCGTTTACCACGAGGGCGTGCCCGGCCACCATCTGCAGATCGGCCAGGCCGTCTACAACCGGGCCAAGCTGAACACCTGGCGCCGCCAGCTGGCCGGCACCTCGGGTCACGCCGAGGGCTGGGCGCTCTACGCGGAACGTCTGATGGAGCAGCTGGGCTACCTCGATGACCCGGCCGACCGTCTCGGCATGCTGGACGGGCAGCGGATGCGCGCCGCCCGCGTCGTCCTCGACATCGGCGTGCACCTCGAGAAGCGGCTGCCCGACGGTTCGGGCCCCTGGACCGCCGACTACGCCTTGGAGTTCTTGGGCCGGAACGTGAACATGAACGCGAGCTTTGTCAAGTTCGAGGTGAACCGGTACCTCGGCTGGCCGGGGCAGGCCCCGTCCTACAAGGTCGGCCAGCGCATCTGGGAGCAGCTGCGGGACAGTTACAGGGAGCGCGAGGGTGACGCCTTCTCGATCAAGGAGTTCCACCGCAAGGCCCTCGATCTCGGCGGGGTCGGCCTGGACACCCTCCAGGCGGCGATGCTCGGTTAACGTTCGGGGTCGATCGGCGTAGCTTCCGTGGGGGACGGGCAAGTTGCCGGCCTCTCCCGCAAACAGCTAAGCTTGACTGTCACGCTTGTGACGAACTGTCCACCGCCATGCATGGTGCACAAGCACGAGTTCTTCCCGTGTGTGGCCCGAACTATGTCCATCCTGGAGCAACTACTACATGACAAACGCAACGACCGAACGGGCACCCAAGCAGGTCGCCATCAACGACATTGGATCTGCTGAAGACTTTCTTGCCGCGGTCGAAAAGACTCTGAAATTCTTCAACGACGGAGACCTCATCGAGGGCACCGTGGTGAAGATCGACCGCGACGAGGTTCTCCTCGACGTGGGTTACAAGACCGAGGGCGTCATCCCCTCCCGCGAACTTTCCATCAAGCACGACGTCGATCCCTCTGAGGTCGTCAAGGTCGGCGACCTGGTTGAGGCCCTCGTTCTTCAGAAGGAAGACAAAGAAGGCCGTCTCATCCTGTCCAAGAAGCGTGCTCAGTACGAGCGTGCATGGGGCGACGTTGAGAAGATCAAGGAGTCGGATGGCGTTGTCACCGGTTCGGTCATCGAGGTTGTCAAGGGTGGCCTCATCGTGGACATCGGACTCCGCGGGTTCCTCCCGGCCTCGCTCATCGAGTTGCGCCGTGTTCGCGACCTGACCCCGTACCTGGGCCAGGAGATCGAGGCCAAGATCCTCGAACTCGACAAGAACCGCAACAACGTCGTGCTGTCCCGTCGTGCGCTGCTCGAGCAGACTCAGTCCGAGAGCCGCACCACGTTCCTCAACAACCTTCAGAAGGGACAGGTCCGCAAGGGTGTTGTCTCGTCGATCGTCAACTTCGGTGCGTTCGTCGACCTGGGTGGCGTTGACGGTCTGGTTCACGTCTCCGAGCTCAGCTGGAAGCACATCGAGCACGCCAGCGAGGTCGTCGAGGTTGGCCAGGAAGTCACCGTCGAGATCCTTGAGGTCGACCTCGAGCGCGAGCGCGTGTCGCTCTCCCTCAAGGCCACGCAGGAAGACCCGTGGCAGGTCTTTGCTCGCACCCACGCCATCGGCCAGGTTGCACCGGGTAAGGTCACCAAGCTCGTTCCGTTCGGCGCGTTCGTTCGCGTTGCCGAGGGCATCGAGGGACTCGTTCACATCTCCGAGCTCTCCGGCAAGCACGTCGAGCTCGCCGAGCAGGTCGTGTCGGTCGGCGACGAGGTCTTCGTCAAGGTCATCGACATCGACCTCGAGCGTCGCCGCATCTCGCTGAGCCTCAAGCAGGCCAACGACGGTGTCGACCCCGAGGGCACCGAGTTCGACCCGGCGCTCTACGGAATGCTCACCGAGTACGACGACCAGGGCAACTACAAGTACCCCGAGGGCTTCGACCCGGAGACCAACGAGTGGCGCGAAGGCTTCGAGACCCAGCGCGAGAAGTGGGAGCAGGACTACGCTGCGGCCCAGGCTCGCTGGGAAGCCCACAAGAAGCAGGTTGCCTCCGCGAACGACGAGATCACCGCCGTCAGCGATGTCCCGTCCGCCGCAGGCAACACCTTCTCGAACGAGACGGCCGGCGCCGGCACGCTCGCGGACGACGAGGCCCTCGCAGCACTGCGCGAGAAGCTCTCCAGCTCCAACTAGCACCGAGCTGACTGAAGGCCGCACCCTCCGGGGTGCGGCCTTTTTTCGCTTCGCCGGCGGATGCCGGTTCGTCCATCGAGGGCCGTTAGCATGGCAAGTGTGTACTTGATTGGACTGACCGGCGGGATCGCATCCGGAAAAAGCACCGTCGCGCGGCGGCTAGTGCAGCACGGGGCCGTGCACATCGACGCCGACCAACTCGCGCGGGTCGTGGTCGGGCCCGCCACCCCGGGGCTCGTCAAGATCGCGGATGCTTTCGGTGACGCGGTGTTGCTGCCCGACGGCAGCCTGAACCGGGTGGCGCTCGGCGCGGTCGTGTTCCGCGACCCGGAGGCGTTGGACCGCCTCAACGCGATCGTGCACCCCGAGGTGCGCGCGCGCTCGAACGCACTGATCCGCGAGGCGGAAGATGCCGACCGCAACGCGATCGTCGTGTACGACGTGCCCCTGCTGGTGGAGGCAGGCGTCGACCATCCTTTCGACCTCGTCGTCGTCACCCAGGCCGACGAGCCGACCCGGGTGCGCCGCATGGTCGAGCTGCGGGCGATGGATGTCGGCGAAGCGGAGCGCCGGATCCGCGCCCAGGCCAGTGACGCCGACCGTCACAGGATCGCCGACGTCGTCATCGACACGGGCGGCACTCTTGAGCAGACCCTGGAGCAGGTCGACGTGCTGTGGGACCAGGTGCGGGGTCAGGGTCAGCAGCGCATTGTCAGAGGCGCTCCGTAGACTGACGAGCATGGAACCCACGCGCTCTGTTAATCCGTTCGAGGTGGTGAGCGAGTACACGCCGAGCGGCGACCAGCCCACAGCGATCGCCGAGCTGGCCGGCCGCATCAACGCCGGAGAGACCGACATCGTGCTGCTCGGCGCCACCGGAACGGGCAAATCGGCGACCACGGCCTGGCTGATCGAACAGGTGCAGCGGCCGACCCTGGTGCTCGCCCATAACAAGACCCTCGCCGCGCAGCTCGTGAACGAATTCCGTGAGCTGATGCCCAACAATGCCGTCGAGTATTTCGTGTCGTATTACGACTACTACCAGCCCGAGGCCTATGTGCCCCAGACCGACACCTTTATCGAGAAGGACTCCTCGATCAACGCGGAGGTCGAGCGCCTACGGCACTCCACCACGAACTCCCTGCTCAGCCGGCGCGACGTCATCGTGGTCTCCACGGTTTCCTGCATTTACGGCCTCGGCACGCCCGAAGGCTACCTCGAGGCCATGGTCGCTCTCCAGGTCGGTCAACAGGTCAACCGGGACTGGCTGATCCGCAAGTTCGTTGCCATGCAGTACCAGCGCAACGACATCGACTTCTCTCGCGGCCACTTTCGGGTGCGCGGCGACACCATCGAGATCATCCCGATGTACGAAGAACTCGCCATCCGCATCGAGATGTTCGGCGACGAGATCGAGGCGCTCTACAGCCTGCATCCGCTCACCGGCGACATCGTGAGGAAGCTCGACTCCGTTGCCGTCTTCCCCGGCTCGCACTACGTGGCCAGCACGGACGTGATGGAGCGCGCCATCGGCACCATTCAGGAGGAGCTCGCCGAACGGCTTGAACAGCTGGAGCGCGAGGGCAAACTGCTCGAGGCCCAGCGCCTGCGCATGCGCACGCAGTTTGACCTGGAGATGATGGAGCAGATCGGTTTCTGCTCCGGCATCGAGAACTATTCCCGGCACATCGACCAGCGGCAACCGGGGGAGGCGCCGCATTGCCTGCTCGACTATTTTCCTGACGACTTCCTGATGGTCATCGACGAGTCCCACGTCACGGTGCCGCAGATCGGCGCCATGTACGAGGGCGACTCCTCGCGCAAGCGCACACTCGTCGATCACGGGTTCCGGCTCCCGAGCGCCCTCGACAACCGACCGCTCAAATTCGGGGAGTTCAAGGGGCGCGTCGGCCAGACCGTCTACCTCTCCGCCACCCCCGGCAAGTACGAGTTGGGCATCGCCGACGGCATCGTTGAACAGATCATCCGTCCCACCGGGCTGATCGACCCGCAGATCATCGTCAAGCCCAGTAAGGGCCAGATCGACGACCTTCTCGAGGAAATCCACAAGCGCGTCGACCGCAACGAACGCGTCTTGGTCACCACGCTCACCAAGAAGATGTCCGAGGAACTCACTGACTTCCTCACTGAGGCCGGCGTGCGGGTGCGGTACCTGCACTCGGATGTCGACACGCTCCGTCGTGTCGAACTCCTCACTGAGCTGCGGGCCGGCGTCTACGACGTCCTCGTGGGCATCAACCTGCTCCGCGAGGGGCTCGACCTGCCCGAGGTGTCGCTTGTCGCCATCCTCGACGCCGACAAGGAGGGCTTCCTCCGTTCGGCGACCTCGCTGATCCAGACCATCGGCCGCGCGGCCCGCAACGTCTCCGGCGAGGTGCATATGTACGCCGACCGGCTCACAGCCTCGATGGAGCGCGCGATCGACGAGACCGACCGCCGCCGCGAGAAGCAGGTGGCCTACAACACCCTTCACGGCATCGATCCCACCCCGCTGCGCAAACGGATCGCTGACATCACTGAGGTTCTCGCTCGGGAAGAGGCGGACACCGCCGAGCTTTTGGCCGGCCGCGACACCCGCCGCAAGGGCGTCGCGGCGACACCGCGCCGGCAGGGACTGGCCGCGAACGGCGCGAACGACCTTGAGTCGATTATCGCCGACCTGAACGGCCAGATGCTCGAGGCGGCGGGGGAGCTCAAGTTCGAGCTCGCGGCCCGGCTCCGCGACGAGGTATCCGAGCTGAAGCGCGAGCTGCGCCAGATGGAGAAGGCCGGCCACATCTGATCGGATGATTGGACTGGCTGGCTAGACTTCGAACATTTGTTCGCTCAGGGCGTGCTGATTCGCAGGGTTGGACGCGTGACGCTGCATAGAATCGAATGGTGTCAATTTCCAAGGTAGAGACCGGATCAAAACTCAACGTTCGTGGCGCCCGTGTGCACAACCTGCACAACGTGGACCTCGAGATTCCGCGCGATTCGCTCGTCGTCTTCACGGGGCTGTCCGGCTCGGGCAAGTCTTCGCTCGCGTTCGACACCATCTTCGCGGAGGGCCAGCGGCGCTACGTCGAATCGCTGTCCGCGTACGCCAGGCAGTTCCTGGGCCAGGTCGACCGACCCGACGTCGACTTCATCGAGGGCCTGAGCCCTGCCGTCTCCATCGACCAGAGATCTACCAACCGCAACCCTCGGTCGACCGTGGGCACCATCACCGAGGTCTACGACTACATGCGGCTGCTCTGGGCGCGCATCGGTGTGCCGCACTGCGCCGTCTGCGGCGAGGTCATCCAGGCACAGACCGTGCAGCAGATCGCCGACCAGCTGATGGGACTCGATGAGGGCGTCCGTTACCAGGTGCTCAGCCCGGTCGTATCCCAAAAAAAGGGCGAGTTCGTCGACCTGTTCAAGGAACTGGCAGCGGGCGGTTATTCCCGCGCCATCGTCGACGGCACCCCGATCCAGCTCAACGAGCCGCCCGTTCTGAAGAAGCAGCTCAAACACGACATCTTCGTGGTCATCGACCGTCTGGTCGCCGGCCCCGACCTGTTGAGCCGGCTCACAGACTCCCTTGAGACGGCGCTCAAGCTGACCGATGGCATCGTGCAGATCAACTACGTCGACCGGGAGGGCGACGAGGCCTGGCAAAGCTACTCGGAGAAGCTCTCCTGTCCCAACAACCACCCCGTGCAGCTCACCGAGATCGAGCCGCGCACATTCTCCTTCAACGCGCCCTTCGGCTCCTGCCCTGAGTGCTCCGGGCTCGGCACGCGCATGTCGGTCGACGCAGACCTGCTTCTCGGCGACCCCGAGCTCAGCATCGCGGACGGCGTCGTGCTGCCCTGGACCACGCAGGGCAAGGGACTGTTCCAGTACTACGAGAAGCTCCTCGACGGGCTCGCCCGAGACCTGGACTTCTCCCTCGACACCCCGTGGGGCGAACTGCCCGCCGAGGTGCAGGACGCCGTTCTGCGCGGCGACAACTTCGAGGTCAAGGTGAAGTGGAAGAACCGCTACGGCCGGGAGATGAGCTACACCTCCGGCTTCGAGGGCGTCGTGCCCTACATTGAACGTCAGTACCTGCAGGCGGAGTCCGACACCCAGCGCGCCCGCTGGGGAGAATACCTGCGCGAAGTCGACTGCCCCGTCTGCTCCGGAACCCGGCTCAAGCCCGAGGTCCTCGCCGTGCTCGTGCACGGGGCCAGCATCGCTGATGTCTGCAACCTCAGTCTCACCGACGCCCGCGATTTCATGAACAAGCTCGAGCTGACCGACCGGGAGGCCGTCATCGCCGCGCAGGTGCTGCGAGAGATCAAGGCGCGCCTGGACTTCCTGATCCGCGTCGGCCTGAACTACCTCAATCTGGCCCGGGCCGCGGCGACCCTGTCGGGCGGCGAGGCGCAGCGCATCCGTCTGGCCACCCAGATCGGGTCCGGCCTGACCGGGGTGCTGTACGTGCTCGACGAACCGAGCATCGGCCTGCACCAGCGCGACAACCGACGGCTGATCGAGACCCTGGTTACCCTGCGCGACCTCGGGAACACCCTGATCGTGGTTGAGCACGACGAAGACACCATCAAGACGGCCGACTGGGTAGTCGACATCGGTCCGGGCGCCGGCGTCAACGGCGGCCATGTCGTGCATTCCGGTTCCTACGCCGACCTGCTCACCAACACGGAGTCGCTGACCGGGGACTACCTTGCCGGCCGCAGATCCATCCCGACCCCGGCCACCAGGCGCGAGATCGACCCGGCGCGCGAAATCTCGGTTATCGGCGCGGAGGCCAACAATCTCAAGAAGGTGTCGGTCAGCTTCCCGCTCGGCACGTTCACGGCCGTGACCGGCGTCAGCGGATCGGGCAAGTCGTCTCTCGTCAACGACATCCTGTACCGGGTACTGGCCAACCGGCTCAACGGCGCCCGCAAACTCCCCGGCCGGCACACTCGCGTCACCGGGCTCGAGCAGCTCGACAAGGTCATCCACGTCGACCAGGCCCCGATCGGGCGCACGCCGCGCTCCAACCCTGCCACCTACACCGGCGTCTTCGACAAGATCCGCACCCTCTTCTCCGAGACGATCGAGGCTAAGGCGCGCGGCTACCTGCCCGGCCGGTTCAGCTTCAACGTCAAGGGCGGCCGCTGCGAAGCCTGCTCAGGCGACGGCACGATCAAAATCGAGATGAACTTCTTGCCCGACGTCTACGTTGCCTGCGAGGTCTGCGGGGGAGCGCGCTACAACCGCGACACCCTCACCGTGCACTACAAGGGCAAAAGCATCGCCGAGGTGCTGGACATGCCGATCAGCGAGGCCGCCGATTTCTTCGAGGCGATCTCGTCCATCCACCGGTTCCTGAACACCCTCGTCGAGGTCGGCCTCGGCTACGTGCGCCTCGGCCAGAGCGCCACGACGCTGTCCGGCGGCGAGGCCCAGCGCGTCAAGCTGGCCACCGAGCTGCAGCGCCGGTCCAATGGCCGCAGCGTGTACGTGCTCGACGAGCCCACGACCGGCCTGCACTTCGAAGACGTGCGCAAACTGCTGCTTGTGCTGAACAGCCTGGTCGACAAGGGCAACACCGTAATCGTGATCGAGCACAACCTCGACGTGATAAAGTCCGCGGACTGGGTGATCGACCTTGGTCCCGAGGGCGGCTCCGGCGGGGGCCGCGTGCTTGCCACCGGAACCCCGGAGCACGTCGCCACCGTGAAGAAGAGCCACACGGGCGTGTTCCTGAAGGAGATCCTGGCGGCACACTGACCGCCTCAGGAACCATCATGTCCGATGCGCTGAGCTACCGCCCCAAGACGGGCGAGATCCCCACGAGTCCCGGGGTGTACCGATTTCGTGACGAAACCGGGCGGGTACTCTATGTCGGCAAGGCCAAGAACCTGCGGGCGCGGCTCGCGAACTACTTCGCCCCGCTGAGCAGCCTGCATGAGCGCACCCGGCGCATGGTCACCACGGCCAGCTCGGTTGAGTGGACGGTCGTCGGCACCGAGGTCGAGGCCCTCCAGCTGGAGTGGACCTGGATCAACGAGTTCGACCCGCCCTTCAACGTGCGGTTCAAGGACGACAAGTCCTACCCGTACCTCGCGGTGACCCTCGCCGACGAGGCGCCGCGGGCTCTCGTCACCCGCACCACCGGCATCCGCGGCGCCCGGTATTTCGGACCGTACCCGAAGGTCTGGGCCGTGCACGAGACAATCGAGCTGATGCTCAAAGCCTTCCCCATCCGTACCTGCAACAACGCCAACTACAAACGGGCCATTCAGTCCGGCAAGCCCTGCTTCGGCGGGCAGATCGGGCGGTGCTTCGGCCCCTGCTCCGGCCTGGTCTCCATCGAGGAGCACCGGGTGATCGTAAATGAGTTCGTCAGCTTCATGGGCAGCCAGGATCGCAAGCTGATCAACCAGCTGACCGCGGAGATGAAGGATGCCGCGGTGGGCCAGAACTACGAGGTCGCCGCCAAACGGCGCGACCAGGTGCGGGCGCTGAACGCCGTTCTGGAGAAGAGCGCCGTCGTGCTCCGCGACAGCGTCGACATCGACCTGTTCGCCATCGACCAGGATGAACTCGCCGCGGCGGTGCAGTTGTTCATCGTGCGGGGCGGCCGCATCCGCGGTGTGCGCGGCTGGATGGTCGACAAGGAACTGGACCTCACGACGAGCGACCTGATCGACTCGATCATGCTGACGGCCTACGGCTCCGGAGCCGTGCCTCCGCGGGAGATCGTTGTGCCGGAGTTGCCCGACGACGCCGCGGCGCTGGAAACCTGGCTGGCCGGCGTCGGCAAACGCAAGGTCCGGCTTGTCGCTGCCCAGCGGGGCGAGAAGGCCGCCCTGCTCGCCACGGCGACCCAGAACGCCAAGCATGCCTTGATGCTCTACAAGACCCGGCGGAGCTCCGACTTCGTCGCCCGGTCCAAGGCCCTCGAAGACATCCAGGAGGCGTTGGAGATGCCCTCCGCGCCGCTCAGGATGGAATGCTACGACGTCTCGCACCTGAGCGGCACCAACATCGTCGCCTCCATGGTGGTGTTCGAAGACGGGTTGCCGCGAACCGACGAGTACCGCCGGTTCAGCATCCCCGAGTCCACGGATGACACGGACTCCATCTACCGCACGCTTACCCGCCGCCTGGCCTACCTGATCCCCGACGAGGAAGCGGCGCCGGAGAGCGAGGCCGATGCCACGGTGACGCGCAAGAAGTTCCGGTACCAGCCGAACCTGCTCATCGTCGACGGCGGCCAGCCTCAGGTGGCCGCGGCGGCGCGGGCGCTGCGCGAATCCGGCGTCACCGGTATCCAGCTGTGCGGAATCGCGAAGCGGCTCGAGGAAATCTGGTTGCCGGACTCCGACTACCCGGTGATCCTGCCGCGCAACAGTGACGCCCTGTTCCTGATCCAGCGCATCCGCGACGAGGCGCACCGGTTCGCGATCATGCACCAGCGCTCGAGAAGGAAGCGGGACATCACGTCGGTGCTGAACGAGGTCCCCGGTCTCGGCCCGGCCAGAGTCAAGGTGCTCCTGCAGCATTTCGGCTCCGTCACCCGGCTCAAGGAGGCGCCGGCGGAGGCGATTGCCGACGTTCGCGGCATCGGTCCGGTGCTGGCCGAGGCGATTCATCGCCACTTGCGCGCCTGAACGGTCCGGCTGATCGGTAGGCTGGACACTTAGGTTCCACCCGATCGAAGGCGCAGTCCAGAATGACAACGGAGAACGACAGGCAGGAAATGCTTATCGTGACGGGGATGTCCGGCGCAGGCCGCTCCACCGTGGCCAACGCGCTGGAAGACCTGGGCTGGTACGTCGTCGACAACCTTCCGCCGCAGATGCTGCGCCCGCTGGCCGAACTCGTCGGCCGGGCCGGCACCAGCCTGCCGAAGATCGCTGCCGTGGTCGATATCCGCGGCCGAGACTTCTTCACCGATTTCCAGGAGATCCTGCACTCGCTGCGCAAGACGTCCCAGGTACGGGTCATTTTCCTCGAAGCCCGCGACGACGTGCTCGTGCGACGGTTCGAATCCGTGCGACGACCGCATCCGCTGCAGGGCGACGGCACGATCCTTGACGGCATCGCGGCCGAGCGCGTCAAGCTCAGCGCCGTGCGCGAGTCCTGCGACCTCGTCATCGACACCTCCGATCTCAACATCCACCAGCTGGCCACGTCGATCTCGGACCGCTTCGCCGCCGAGGACGCCGCCGGGGTGCACGTCACGCTGATGAGTTTCGGCTTCAAGTACGGCCTTCCCACCGACGTCGACATGGTCGCCGATGTGCGTTTCCTTCCCAACCCGTTCTGGGTTCCCGAACTGCGCAGCCACAACGGCCAAGACTCCGAGGTGCGGGATTTTGTTCTCGCCCAGACCGGGGCGCGGGAGTTCATCTCGCACTACGCGGCGGCCCTGGAACCGGTCCTCGCGGGGTACCAGCGGGAGAACAAACGCCACGCGACCATCGCGGTCGGGTGCACGGGCGGCAAGCACCGCTCGGTCGCCATGGCCGCGGAAATCGCGGCCCTGGTCAAGGACTTCCCCGGTGTCGCGGTCAGCGTCAAGAACCGCGACCTCGGACGGGAATAACCCGGTCACGGGCGACTGCATCCAGCAGACGCCCACTCCGGCCAGAACGACTACAACTCGGCCCCACATCAGGCCAGGACGACAGAATGGACAAGCGATTGGCACTCACCGCCGACGTCAAAGACGAGCTTGCTCGCGTCGAAATTTCAAAGACCACGGTGCGTGCAGCGGAACTGGCCACCATTCTCCGCTTCTCCGGCGGACTGCACATGATTTCCGGCCGGATCGCCATCGAGTCAGAGCTCGACACCCCTCTCCTCGCCAGGAGGGTGCGCAAAGATCTCGCCGAGCTCTACGGCGTGCGCAGCGACGTGACCGTGATCCCCGCCGCCGGCCTGAGGCGCGCCAGCCACTACCTGGTGCGAGTGCTTGACGGCGGCGAAACCCTCGCGCGCCAGACCGGGCTGCTCGACGCGAGACGGCGCCCGATTCGCGGTCTGCCGAACCGGCTCACCACGGGCTCGAAGGAAGAGATCGCCGCTGTCTGGCGTGGAGCCTTCCTCGCCCACGGCTCGTTGACCGACCCGGGTCGTTCGGCGGCGCTGGAGGTCACCTGCCCCGGGAACGAATCTGCCATGGCCCTCGTGGGAGCCGCCGGCCGCCTCGGAGTCGTCGCCAAGGCGCGTGAGGTTCGGGGTGTGCACCGGGTCGTCATCCGCGACGGCGACGCCATCGGCGCCATGCTCGTGCAGATGGGGGCGCAGGAGACCGTGCTCAACTGGGAGGCCCTCCGCCAGCGTCGCGAAGTGCGCGCGACTGCGAACCGACTGGTCAACTTCGACGACGCGAACCTGCGCCGCTCCGCTCAGGCCGCGGTGGCCGCGTGCGCGCGCGTGCAGCGCGCCATGGAAATCCTTGACGAGGAGATCCCGGAGCACCTCCGGTATGCGGGCGAGCTGCGCCTCTCCTTCCGCGACTCCAGCCTCGACGAGCTCGGTCACCACGCGGACCCGCCCATGACGAAGGATGCCGTCGCCGGCCGCATCCGTCGCCTGCTGGCCATGGCCGACAAGAAGGCCGCCGACCTGGGCATCCCGGGCACGGACGCGAACCTCCCGGCCGACCTCGATGACGTCTGACCTGCCCGGCGTTCAGCGTTCATCCACGTTCGTCACAGCCACAGCGCATCCTGAGTAGACTGGAATGGTTGCTTACGAACGGGTGGCGGAGCGTTTCGCGCCGACAACTACAGAGGAGATGCACCTTGGCTGAATACACACTTCCGGCTCTGGCCTACGACTACTCGGCTCTTGCGCCGAGTATCAGCGGCACCATCATGGAACTCCATCACGGAAAGCACCACCAGGCCTACGTCACCGGGGCCAACACAGCCCTGGCCCAGCTGGCCGAGGCTCGCGACAGCGCCAACCTCACCTTTGTGAACAAGCTCGAGAAGGACCTCGCGTTCAACTTGGGCGGCCACGTCAACCACTCGATCTTCTGGACCAACCTGTCGCCCGATGGCGGAGACAAGCCCACCGGTGACCTGGCTAGCGCAATCGAGGACAACTTCGGTTCCTTTGACAAGTTCCAGGCCCACTTCACGGCCGTGGCCCTTGGCGTACAGGGCTCCGGCTGGGCGGTTCTCGCCTGGGACTCGATCGGCCAGCGCCTGATCATTCAACAGTTCTTCGACCAGCAGGCCAACTTTGCGGCCGGCACGATTCCGGTGCTGATGCTCGACGTCTGGGAGCACGCGTACTACCTCGACTACCGCAACGTTCGTGCGGACTATGTGAAGGCGTTCTGGAACATCGTCAACTGGGCCAACGTCCAGGAACGCTTCACCATCGCACGCGAAAAGACCACCGGACTGCTGCTCCTTTCCTGAGAGGAGTGGGCCCCCACGGGGGCCCGCAGCCCGTCCGATTCACCCACCACAACGCGCCTCGGCGCACAAGAATAGGAGACATTCGTGTCTGTAAAGATTGGTATTAACGGATTTGGCCGCATTGGCCGTAATTATCTTCGCGCCGTCCTGGCCCAAGGCAGCGACATCGAGATCGTCGCCGTGAACGACCTCACCGAGGCGAAGACGCTGGCTCACCTCCTTAAATATGACTCCATCACCGGTCGCCTTCCCGCCACCGTCGAGGTCGATGGAGACACCATCCTCGTCAACGGCAAGCCGATTAAGGTTCTTGCCGAGCGCGACCCCGCCAACCTGCCCTGGGCAGCCCTGGGCGTCGACATCGTGATCGAATCCACCGGACGCTTCACCAAGGCCGAGGATGCGCGCAAGCACATCACCGCCGGTGCCAAGAAGGTCATCGTTTCCGCTCCGGCCTCCGGCGAGGCGGCAACCATCGTCATGGGCGTCAATGAGGCAGACTACGACCCGGCCAAGTTCGACATCATCTCCAACGCGTCGTGCACCACGAACTGCCTCGCGCCCCTCGCGAAGGTGTTCAACGACAACTTCGGCATCAAGCACGGCCTGATGACCACGATCCACGCGTACACGGCCGACCAGAACCTGCAGGACGGCCCGCACTCTGACCTGCGTCGTGCCCGCGCGGCCGCTCTGAACATCATTCCGACCACGACCGGTGCCGCCAAGGCCCTCGGCCTGGTTCTGCCGGAGCTCAAGGGCAAGCTTGACGGCTTCGCGCTTCGCGTTCCGGTTCCCACCGGCTCCATCACCGACCTCACCGTCGTTGCCGAGCGTCCCGTCACCGTCGAGGCCATCAAGGCCGCGTACAAGGCTGCCGCGGAGGGTCCCCTCAAGGGCATCCTCATGTACACGGAAGACGAGATTGTCTCCAGTGACATCGTCACCGACCCGCACTCCTCGATCTTCGACGCCGGCCTGCTTCGCGTCATCGGCGACCAGGTCAAACTGTCCGCATGGTACGACAACGAATGGGGCTACTCCAACCGCATGGTTGACCTCACCGCGCTCGTCGCCAAGAGCCTCTAACGGAGTCCGCAGTGACGCTGCGTACTATTGATTCACTGGGGCAGCTCGGCGGAAAGCGCGTCATCGTCCGTTGTGACCTGAATGTGCCGTTGCAAGACGGTCAGATCACCGACGATGGGCGTGTCCGGGCATCCTTGCCCACCATCAAGGCCCTCATCGAGCAGGGCGCGCGAGTTGTGATCGTGTCGCACCTCGGTCGCCCGAAGGGCGCACCGGAAGCCAAGTACAGCCTGGCTCCCGTTGCCGACCGTCTCGGCGAGCTCCTGGGCGCGGACGTGGCATTCGCCACGGACACGGTCGGGGCGTCGGCTCAGGCTGCCGTTGCCGCCCTCACCGACGGTGACGTGGTTGTTCTCGAGAACCTCCGCTTCAACGCGGGGGAGACCGCCAAGGACGACGCCGAGCGCGGCGCCTTCGCCACGGAGCTTTCCGCTCTGGGCGATGTGCTCGTCTCGGATGGCTTTGGCGTCGTGCACCGCAAGCAGGCCAGTGTGTACGACCTCGCCGGGATCCTTCCCAGCGCGGCCGGCCTCCTGATCGCCGCTGAGCTCGAAGTCCTGGACCGCCTCACCGAGAAGCCCGAAGCGCCGTACGCGGTCGTTCTGGGCGGCTCGAAGGTGTCCGACAAGCTCGGCGTCATCGGGCACCTGCTGCCCCGCGTCAACTCGCTGCTCATCGGCGGCGGCATGGCGTACACGTTCCTCGCCGCTCAGGGCCACAAGGTGGGCGCAAGCCTGCTGGAGGCCGACCAGATCGAAACCGTTCGCGGTTACCTTCAGGAAGCGGAGCGCCTGGGCGTGCGGATCGTGCTGCCGACGGATATCGTCGTTGCCTCCAAGTTTGGGGCAGACGCCGAAGTGGCGGTCACCCCGGCCGACGCGATCGAGAGCACCACGTTCGGTGCCTCCGGTCTCGGTCTGGACATCGGACCGGAGACCGGTGCGGCGTTCGCCGACATCATCCGGTCGTCGAAGACGGTCTTCTGGAACGGCCCGATGGGCGTGTTCGAGTTGGCGCCGTTCGCGGAGGGCACCCGTGCGGTGGCCGGCGCGCTGACCGAGGTCGACGGCCTGAGTGTCGTCGGTGGTGGAGATTCGGCCGCGGCCGTGCGCATCCTCGGTTTCACCGATGACCAGTTCGGTCACATTTCTACCGGCGGCGGCGCGAGCCTCGAGTTCCTCGAGGGTAAGCGCCTGCCAGGACTGGAGGTCCTCGGATGGCAGTAAACGAACACCCACGACGCACTCCGCTGATTGCCGGAAACTGGAAGATGAACCTGGACCACCTCCAGGCCATCGCGTTCGTCCAGAAGCTCGCCTGGAATCTCAAGGATGCGAAGCACGATGTCGCAGCGGTCGAGGTCGCGGTGTTCCCACCGTTTACCGACCTCCGCTCCGTGCAGACGCTCGTCTCCGCTGACAAGCTCCCGATCGTCTTCGGCGGCCAGGACCTGTCGGCCCAGGATTCGGGCGCGTACACCGGTGAAATCTCCGGCGCGTTCCTCGCGCAGCTCGAGTGCAAGTATGTGTTGATCGGTCACTCCGAGCGCCGCACACTGCACGCCGAGACTGACGAGATCGTCTCGGCGAAGGTCACGGCAGCGCTCAAGCACAACCTGGTTCCGATCATCTGCGTCGGCGAGTCTGCCGCGGACCTGGAACTGCACGGCCCGAGCGCCGTACCGGTCGCCCAGCTGCGCGCGGCCTTGGCCGGCGTGACCAACGCGGCCGACTTCGTCGTCGCCTACGAGCCCGTCTGGGCGATCGGTTCCGGCAAGGCGGCAACGCCGGAGCAGGCCGAGCAGGTGGCGGCGCAACTGCGTCTCGTGCTCACGGAGACGCTGGGCCAGGATGTGGCCGACAAGACCCGTATCCTGTACGGCGGTTCCGTGAAGGGTTCGAATATCGCGGGCTTCATGCGCGAGCCGAACGTGGACGGCGCCCTGGTGGGCGGTGCCAGCCTGGATATCGACGAATTCTCGAGCATCGTCCGTTTCCAGCAGCACGTCGGTCTGTAACAAGACAACTGCACCACATCTGCTGTCTCAACTCGGCAGCAGGCCTCGAAGCAGCCCATCGGCCCCCAACAGGGGGTCGGTGGGCTGGTTCGTGAGTCAGGCTATGATTATCACTGATCTTGATGGGTTTTTTGGGCCCATCGCACTGTGAAAGGTTTTTGCGTGGAGATTCTCCAGGTTGTGCTGCAGGTGTTGCTCGGAATTACGAGTCTCCTGTTGACCATGCTCATTTTGCTTCACAAGGGGCGTGGTGGCGGTCTGTCCGACATGTTCGGCGGAGGTGTCACTTCCAACCTCGGTGCGTCCGGTGTGGCGGAACGCAACCTCAACCGCATCACCGTCATCCTGGGGTTGCTCTGGATTACCTGCATCGTAATCCTGGGACTCCTCACCAAGTTCGACACGGGGCTTTAGCCTCCCGTTTCACAGTTTCGACGAGCTCTAGCTCAACCGGTCAATCGGCTACAACGCCCTTTTCAAGCGGAGGAACATAATGGCATCTGGTGGCAGCGCAATCAGAGGATCCCGGGTCGGTGCCGGCCCCATGGGCGAGCAGGACCGCGGTTTTCACGCGGACCGCATCAAGGTGTCCTACTGGGACGCCCTCGGCAACGAGACCGTGCGTTACTTCGCGGCAAACCTCCCCGATGAGGAGATTCCGGTGACCATCGACTGCCCGTCGTCGGGGCTCCCGGCCGGGCGGGACAAAGAGAACCCGCCGTCGGTGGTCAAGCTTGAACCGTACAAGACGCACCTTGCCTACGTGAAGGAACGCCGCACCGAGGAAGAGGCAGAATCGCTCCTCGAAGAAGCGTTGGAGCAGTTGCGCGTGCGCCGGGGCAAGCTGTCCGCGACGAACTGACGTTTGGACGCGCACGCCTGTCGTTCACTGAGAAAGGCCCCGACTCCGGTCGGGGCCTTTCTCGGTGTGCGGGTCTGCCCGAGCGGGTGACTGTTCTAGAACGTCGACGCGGTGAGGTTCTCGGGGACCTCCGCAGCGGCCTCCCGGTCGACGAAGAAGTTCGTGTACCGGCGGCCCTTGATGCCCGCCACGGGCACTTCGTCGCGGCTGGCGCCGGCTAGGGCGAGACCGAGCGCCGATGCCTTGTCCGGCCCGGCCAGCACCATCCACACGCACCGTGAGGAGTTCAGGGCCGGTCGGCTGAGGCTGAGCCGCTCCGCCGGGGGCTTGGGAGAGTTGCGCACGGCGAGCACGCTCTTGCTATGTTCGCGGATGCCGGCCTGGTGCGGGAATAGGGAGGCGACGTGGCCGTCCGGCCCGACGCCGAGGAAGGTGATGTCGAAGCGCGGCAGGTCGGTTCCCTCGATCGAGGCGGACTCGAGCAACGCGGCGTAGCTCTCGACTGCGGTGTCGAGGTCGACTCCTTCGTCCGAGGCGGCGAAGGGGTGGATGTTCGCCTCCGGGATCTGGATGTGGTCGAGTAGGGCGGTGCGAGCCTGGCGCTCGTTGCGGTCGGGGTGCTCCTTGGGCACCCAGCGCTCGTCACCCCACCAGAACGTGACCAGGGCCCAGTCGATGGTGTCGCGGGCCGCGGAGGCGTTGACAGCTTCCAAGACCTCGATCGCGACGCTGCCGCCGGCCAGGACCACGTTGACTTCTCCCTGTTCGTGCAGGAGGTCCACGGTCGTTGTGATAAATCGGGCCGCCACCGAGGCGGCCAGGGCCGCGCGATCGGTGTGCACAAGTACGCGTCGTTCGTTGGTCACGGTCGTCCTTCGTTGTGTTCTGCGACCACATCGTCAAGGTGCGGTAGGCCGCGCGTGATGACCTCACCATACAGCTCATCGGGGTCGAGGCGGCGCAGCTCGTCGCTGAGGCAGTCCCGCAGGCTCCGCCGCTTGAGGGTAAGGTCCTGAACGGGCTGGCCGGGCTGGGTGAGTCTGGCGATGTCGGGCACTTCTCGTTCGAGCGAGATGAGCCCGGCGGAGCGCGTCAGGTGCACACTCCGGATGCCGTGGGACAGCGGCCCCGTAGTGAACTCGTAGTCCACCGAGACCTGCAGCTGCAGAGCGAGCCAGGCGGCGAGGAGTGTCGTGGACGGCGAGTCCGCGGCACCGGTCACCTGCACGGCGGTCACAGGCAGGTAGGGCGGCTGGTCGAGGACCGCCGCCAGCTGGGCGCGCCAGAGGGTGAGGCGGGTCCAGGCGAAGTCCGTGTCGCCGGGACGGTATGAACCGCAGAGGTGATGAAGCGCGGCCTGCGGGTCGGGCTGCGCGGAAGCATCCGTGATGCGCCGGTGGGCGATGCGCCCGAGGGGCGAATCCGCTGGCACAGTGGGCGCCACACCGGGCCACCAGGCCACGACGGGGGCGTCGGGCAGGAGCAGACCGGTGACTAGGCTTTCCGGGTCGCTGGCGGCCTCACCGTAGGCGCGCAGCACGATGACCTCGCTGGCGCCCGCGTCCCCGCCGACACGGATTTCCGCGTCGACGCGGGGGGCGAGTGGGGAGGCCGTGTCATCCTGGTCCATCGTCGACAGCACGATCACGCGCATAGGGTGTTCCCTGGACGCGTCGTTCGCGGCCTCGATGGCCTCCTCCTCGCGGCCCATGGTGGACGCGATGATGAGCGTAAGCACGCGGCCGAGGGCCACCGCGCCGCCTTCTTCGCGGATGCGCACCAGGGCCTTGGAGATCTTGGAGGTGGTCGTGTTGGGCAGATCGACGATCATGGGCGTCTCCAATGTCGGCCGTCGCGGGACAGCAGTTCGTCGGCCGAGACCGGACCCCAGGTTCCCGGCCGGTATTGCTCGGGCTGGCCCTGCTTCGCCCAGAACTCCTCGATCGGGTCGAGGATCTTCCACGACAGCTCGACCTCCTCGTGCCGGGGAAAGAGCGGCGGGTCGCCCAGGAGCACGTCGAGGATGAGCCGCTCATAGGCCTCGGGGCTGGCCTCGGTGAAGGCGTGGCCGTAGCCGAAGTCCATCGTCACGTCGCGCACCTGCATGCCGGCACCGGGCACCTTGGAACCGAAACGGATGGTGACGCCTTCGTCGGGCTGCACCCGGATGACCAGGGCGTTCTCGCCCAACGGTGCGGAGTTTCCCTTGCCGAAGAGGTGCTGGGGGGCTCGTTTGAACACCACGGCGATCTCGGTGACCCGGCGGCCCAGACGCTTGCCCGCACGCAGGTAGAAGGGCACCCCTGACCACCGGCGGTTCTCAATAGTCAGCCGCAGCGCGGCATACGTTTCGGTGAGGGATTCGGGGTCCATCCCGTCCTCGTCCAGAAACCCCACGACCTTCTCGCCGCCCTGCCAACCGCCGGCATACTGGCCGCGGGCCGTGCCACGGGCGAGGTCGTCGGGAAGCCGGACGGAGGCGAGAACCTTCTCTTTCTCCGTGCGCAGGTCGGCAGCGTCGAAGGAGATTGGTTCCTCCATGGCGGTTAGCGCTAGAAGCTGCAGCAGGTGGTTCTGGATGACGTCCCGGGCTGCGCCGATGCCGTCGTAGTAGCCGGCCCGACCGCCCACGCCGATGTCCTCGGCCATGGTGATCTGCACGTGGTCGACGTAGTTGGCGTTCCAGATCGGTTCGTACAACTGGTTCGCGAAGCGGAGGGCCAGAATGTTTTGCACCGTCTCCTTGCCCAGGTAATGGTCGATGCGGAAGACCGAGTCGGGCGGGAAGACCGACTCGACCACGGCGTTGAGTTCGCGCGCGGTCTGCAGGTCACTGCCGAACGGCTTCTCGATCACGACCCGCCGCCACTGCCCGTCCGTCTGATCGGCCAGGCCCGAGCGGCGCAGCTGCTCCGTGACCTGCGGGAATGCCTTCGGCGGGATCGACAGGTAGAACGCATGGTTGCCCATCGTCCCGCGCTCCCGATCGAGTTGCGCGATGGTGTCCTTGAGCAGTTGGAACGACGCGGCGTCGTCGAACGACCCCGGCACGAAACGGATGCCCTCGGCCAGCTGAGTCCAGACGTCCTCGTTGAACTCGGTGCGCGCGTACTCCTTGACCGAGTCGTGCACGACTTTCATGAAGTCCTCGTTGGTCCAGTCGCGGCGTGCGAATCCGACGAGCGCGAAACCCGGCGGAAGCAGGCCGCGGTTGGCGAGGTCATAGACGGCCGGCATGAGTTTCTTCCGCGACAGGTCACCGGTGACGCCGAAGATCACCAAGCTGCTGGGCCCGGCGATGCGATTCAGACGGTAGTCGTTTGGTGAACGCAGTGGATTGAACTCCGGGGTGATTTCCACCGGGGACATGCAGCTCCTTCGAGGTGTGGCGTTCGAGCATGTTGTTCGGCGCCGGCCCGCGGGCCGGCGCCGAACGGGTTAGCGCAGTGCGTCGAACAGGGTGGCGATGTTCATGGCCGGGTCGGTCAGCGTCAGCGTCAGTACGGGGCGACCGTGGTCCGCCAGCACGCTGGCGTCACCGCTGGCTTGGGCCAGGATTAGTTCCCCGAACGTGAAGGGGCGCTCCGGGATGTCGAGGTCGACGTCCGGGGTGGTGAGGATCTGCAGGAACACTCCGGTGGCCGGTCCGCCCTTGTGCAGCTGGCCGGTGGAGTGCAGGAACCGCGGTCCCCAGCCGAACGTGACCGGGCGCTTGGCCAGTGCGGCCAGCAGATCACGGATTTCGGCGAGCTGGGGCAGTTCCAGCCGGTTGACGTAGGCCTGCACGGAGATGTAGCCGTCCGTGCCCAGCTCCTCGATCAGGGCATCGATAGCGGAGGGCAGGTCGCTGGCGGCGCCGATCACGTGTGCGGTGCCGCGGATCTCGATTCCGTCCGTGATGAACGCGGCGGGGACCGGTTCGGGACGGGCGTCGAGGAGACCGCGGGTCGCGTTTTTGGCGGCCTCGACATCCGGCTGGTCGAACGGGTTGATGCCCAGCAAGCGGCCGGCGACGGCGGTGGCATACTCCCAGACGAGGAACTGCGCGCCGAGGGTGCCGCTGATCCGGATCTCGTCGTGTCCGCCGTTATCGGAGAACACGTCGCGGCCGGCGTCGGAGACCAGGCGAACAACCTGCAGGTCAGGCAGGTCCAGGGTCAGCTCGGGGGCATCCAGGTCGAGCACGACGGGAAGGATGCCGATGCCCTGTTTGCCGGTGGATTCGGCGATCAGCTGTTCGGCCCAGTCGGCGAAACCCACGATGTGGGTGCCATCCTCGACGATTGCGAGCTTGTCGCGGCGCGGGGTGGTCGCGGCGATGGCCGCACCCAGGATGAGCCCCGGGTTCTCGGCGGTGTCCACGGCAAGGGAAAGCGAAACGGCCTCGGCCTCGTCGAGCAGCTCGGCGATGTCCACGCCGGCAAGGCCGGACGGAACGAGTCCGAACGCAGTCAACACCGAGAAACGTCCACCGACCGTGGGGTCCGCGTTGAAGACGCGGTAGCCCACGGAACGGGCATCCGCGTCGAGGGGGGAGCCAGGGTCGGTCACGATGATGATGCGCTCGACCGGGTCAATGCCGGCCTCGCGGAAGGCGCGCTCGAAGACACGGCGCTGACTGTCGGTCTCGACCGTGGAGCCGGACTTCGACGACACCACGAGCGCGGTGGCGGCCAGGTTCTCGCCGAGGGCCGCGAGGACCTGACCGGGGTCGGTGGAGTCGAGCACGGTGAGGTTCACGCCGGCGGTGCGGGTGATGACCTCGGGGGCCAACGACGAGCCACCCATGCCGGTGAGGGCGATACGGGTGACTCCGCCGGCCCGCAGGGAGTCGCGCAGGGCAAGGATCTCCGCGACCAGCGGACGGGAATCCGTAACGGACTCGGTCCAGCCGAGTCGCTTCGCGGCTTCGGCTTCGGCTTCGGGGCCCCAGAGGGCCGGGTCAAGGGCGGTGATCCCGGATGCGACGAGGTCGGCCACCAGGGTCGGGACGGTGGTGCGAACGGCCTCGGCCGCCGCGCCGCTCACGGAGATGTGGAAGCTCACAGTGCGGCCCCGTTCTTGGTCGTCGTGGCGGTCTCGAGGGCAGCGGTCACGGTCTCGAGGAGTTCATTCCACGAGACGATGAACTTGGCCACGCCTTCGGCCTCGAGTACCTGGGTGACGTCGTTGTACGAGACACCCTCGTTCGCGAGTGCGTCGAGAACCAGGTTGGCTTCGTCGTACGCGCCGGTGATGGAGTTCGCGGGGATGACGCCGTGGTCGAGTGTGGCCTCGAGGGTCTTCTCCGGCATGGTGTTGACGACCTCGGGCGCGACCAGGTTGGTCACATACAGGGTGTCGGGGAGGCTGGGGTCCTTGACGCCGGTGGAGGCCCAGAGGGGGCGTTGCTTGTTGGCTCCGGCGCTGATCAGGCCGAGGGCGCGTTCGGTGGAGAAGGCTTCCTCGTAGACCTGATAGGCGAGCTGGGCGTTCGCGACGCCGGCCTTGCTCTTGAGCGCAAGCGCGGCTGTCGTCCCGATGACCTCAAGGCGGGTGTTGATCTCGGTGTCGACCCGCGAGACGAAGAACGACGCAACGGAGTGGATCACGCTGAGGTCGAGGCCGGCCGCCTTGGCCTTCTCCAGGCCGGACAGGTACGCGTTGATGACCTGGCGGTGACGTTCGAGGCTGAAGATCAGGGTGACGTTGACGCTGATGCCGAGGGCGATCGTCGCGGTGATCGCCTCGAGACCTTCCACCGTTGCGGGGATCTTAATCATGGCGTTGGGTCGATTGACCTTCGCCCACAGTTCCTGGGCCTGCGTGACCGTGCCGGCCGCGTCGTGGGCCAGCCCGGGCTCGACCTCGATCGACACGCGCCCGTCGACGCCGCGGGTGCGATCGTAAACCGGGCGGAAGATATCGCTGGCCGCGGTCACATCGTCGGTGGTGATCTCGAACACGGCGTCGTGCACACTGGTGCCGGCGGCGGCAAGAGCGGCCACCTGCTCCGCGTACGCCTCGCCCTTGCTGAGGGCGCCGGCGAAGATCGTCGGGTTGGTGGTCACGCCGACGATGTTCTTCGTGTCGATCAGGTTCGCCAGGCCGCCGGAAGCGATGCGTTCCCGGGACAGGTCGTCCAGCCAAATGCTGACGCCGGCCAATGACAGCTCGGCTAGGGGAGTGTTCTCAGTCATATTTCGTATCTCCTTGGAATGCAGGGTATTCAGGTGTGTGGTGTCGCGGCGCAGCGGGTTCAGTTCGCGGCGAGAGATTCCTTGGCGGCGGCGACGACGGCATCCGTCGTGATGCCGAATTCACGGAACAGGGTCTTGTAATCGGCCGACGCACCGAAGTGCTCGATCGAGACGCTGCGGCCACGGTCGCCGACGTACTTGTCCCAGGTCAACGCTATGCCCGCCTCGACGGATACTCGGGCGGTGATCGATGCGGGCAGGACAGCCTCGCGGTACTCGGCGCTCTGCTCCCGGAACCATTCGAGGCTGGGGGCCGACACGACGCGCGCGCTGATGCCTTCGGCCTGGAGCTGCTCGCGGGCCGCCAGGGCCAGCTGCACCTCGGAGCCGGTGCCGATCAGGATCACATCAGGTGTGCCGCCCGCAGCCTCAGCGAGCACGTAGGCGCCCCGGGCCACGTTTCGGGCGGATGCGAGCACGTCGCCGGTGGCGTCGCCCTCGCCGCGCTCGAACACGGGAATGTTCTGGCGGGTCAGCACGATGCCGGCCGGTCCCTGGCGGCGCTCGAGGATCGTCTTCCACGCCCAGGACACCTCGTTGGCGTCGCCGGGGCGCACCACATCGAGTCCGGGGATGGCGCGCAGGGTAGCGAGCTGCTCGATCGGCTGGTGGGTGGGGCCGTCCTCGCCGAGGGCGACGGAGTCGTGGGTCCAGACGAAGATCGAGGGGGCCTGCATCAGCGCGGCCAGGCGGATGGCCGGTCGCATGTAGTCGCTGAAGATCAGGAAGGTGCCGCCGAAGGGGCGGGTGTTCCCATGCAGCACGATGCCGTTCAGGATGGCGGCCATGGCGTGTTCGCGAATGCCGAAGTGCAGCACGCGGCCGTAGGGGTTGCCGGTCCATTCATTGGTGGAGTGCTCGCTCGGAATGAAGGAGGCAGCACCGCCGATGGTGGTGTTGTTCGATTCTGCGAGGTCGGCGGAGCCACCCCACAGCTCGGGGATGACCGTGCCGAGCGCGGTGAGGACCTTGCCGGACGCGGCACGGGTCGATACCTCCGTGCCGGCGGGGAAGACGGGCAGGGCCGCCTCGACGCCGTCGGGCAGGTCGCCGGAGAGCACCCGATCGAGTAGGTTCTTGCGCTCAGGGTTGGCGGTCGCCCAGGCCTCGAACTCGACGTTCCAGGCGGAGTGGGCGACGGCCCCGCGGTCCACGGCCTGTCGGGTGTGCGCGATGACCTCGTCGGCGACCTCGAAGGCCTGCGCGGGGTCGAAACCGAGGACCGTTTTGACGGCGGCCAGCTCCTCGGCGCCGAGCGCCGAGCCGTGGATCTTGCCCGTGTTCTGCTTCTTCGGGCTGGGCCAGCCGATGATGGTCTTCAGGATGATCAGCGACGGCTTGTCGGTGACTGCCTGGGCCGCCTCGATCGCGTCGTGGAGTGCGGCGATGTCCTCGACGTAGGCGCCGGTCTGCTTCCAGTCGACTGTCTGCACGTGCCAGTCGTAGGCCGAATAGCGGGCCGCGACATCCTCGGTGAAGGCGATGTTGGTGTCGTCCTCGATGGAGATCTGGTTGCTGTCGTAGATCGCGATCAGGTTGCCGAGCTGCTGGTGGCCGGCGAGGGAGGAGGCCTCGCTCGTGATGCCTTCCTGCAGGTCGCCGTCGCCGGCGATCACGTACACGAAGTGATCGAACGGGCTCGTGCCGACCGACGCCTCCGGGTCGAACAGTCCGCGCTCGAAGCGGGAGGCGTAGGCGAAGCCGACGGCGGAGGCCAGACCCTGGCCCAGAGGACCGGTCGTGATCTCGACCCCGTCGGTGTGGCCGTACTCCGGGTGCCCGGGCGTCTTGGAACCCCAGGTGCGCAGAGCCTTCAGATCTTCGAGCTCGAGTCCGTAGCCACCGAGGTACAACTGCACGTACTGGGTGAGCGAGCTGTGGCCGACCGAGAGAATGAAACGGTCCCGACCGATCCATTCGTTGTCGGACGGGTCACGCCGCATCACCTTCTGGAACAGGAGGTAGGCCGCGGGAGCGAGGCTCATGGCGGTACCGGGATGCCCGTTCCCGACCTTCTCCACGGCATCGGCCGCGAGGAGGCGCGCGGTGTCGACCGCCTTGCTGTCAATTGAATCCCACTGCAGTGCTGCCACTTGGTATTGACCCTTCTGGAGACAGGGGAGAAGGTTGCTGAGAACCCGCACCCGCTATTGTGCGCGCCCGAGGACATCAGCGTCATCACGGTGTCGCAGCAGATGCCCGGTTCCGGTGGATCAGCATGCATGCACCGAGATTGGCGAGCACCCCCAGTATAGGCAACGCCGGTTCGGACCCGTGATGTGTCGTCTCGTGACGCACCCCGGGCGGCCCGTCGACGGTTTCGGTTCCGACAGTTCGCCTAGAATCACAGTCACTGTCACCAGCGTTGGAGGAGCTTTGCCCGGAGCCGCCGAAACCCACATCCTGAGCGCCCCACGCACGCTCCGGCGCACGGCAAGGGCCTACCTCTCGCTGACCAAGCCGCGGGTCGTGGAACTGCTCCTGGTGGTTACCGCTCCCACGATGATCCTGGCCGAACAGGGCATCCCGAGCCTGTGGCTGGTCGTGGCAACTCTGATCGGCGGTGCGCTTAGCGCCGGCTCTGCCGGGGCGTTCAACTGCTACATCGACCGGGACATCGACCGGCTGATGAAGCGTACCCAGAATCGCCCGCTCGTCACGGGGGAACTCACCGACCGGCAGGCCCTGGTGTTCGCCTGGCTGGTCGGCCTGGCATCGATTCTCTGGCTGCTGGCCTTCACGAACTGGCTCGCCGCGGCCCTGTCGCTGGGCGCCATCCTGCTCTATGTCGTCTTCTACACGATGGTTCTAAAACGCCGCACGGCCCAGAACATAGTCTGGGGCGGCATCGCGGGCTGCATGCCCGTGCTCATCGGCTGGGCCGCAGTGACCGGCGACCTGTCATGGCCGCCCTTCGTCCTGTTCCTGATCATCTTCCTGTGGACGCCGCCGCACTACTGGCCGCTTTCCATGAAATACCGTGACGACTATCAGGCCGCCGGGGTGCCGATGCTCGCCGTCGTGCGCGGCCGCAGCCAGGTGGGCCTACAGGTCATCCTGTACGCCTGGGCGACCGTCGCCTGCTCGCTCCTGCTCGTACCGATCGCGGACATGGGCCTGCTGTACCTTTTTGTGGCCCTGGTGACCGGCGCCTGGTTCATCTCCGAGACGCACCGGCTGTACGGCCTGGCGATCCGTCACGTGGAGGTGTCGCCGATGCGCCTCTTCCACGGTTCGATCGCCTATCTCACCCTGTTGTTCCTGGCCGTCGGAGTTGATCCGCTGCTCCCGTTCTAGCCCGCAGCTCCCGTTCGACACCGGGCACGGCGTTCGGGCCGTGATGATCACAACTAAACGACGAGGACTTACGTCGCTACCGGCGACCGACCAGGTCGGGGGTGGTCGCTCTGGGGGACACCCGCACGTCCACCGGTTTGCTGAGGTTCAGGACGAGCGCGGTCAGGATGGCCACGAGCACGCAGGAGAGCACCATGTGGATGCCGACCAACCCGGCAGGGAGCCCCGTGTTGGACTGGATCAGGCCGACGCCGACCTGCATGGCCTCGACGAGCAGAAGGAGAAGGGCCCAGCCCTGCGTCGGCAGAGCGCGCGAGAAGGCCACGACGAGGAGAACCACGGTGAGGGCAACGGTGACGTAGGCCGGCCAGCTGTGCACGTGCTGCAGGATTTCGGGGTCAAGGCCCGTGCGGGGAGCATCCGCGTCCCCGGCGTGCGGGCCCGAGCCGGTGGTGAGAATGCCGACGAGGATCGTGACGAACACGACGGCGCTCGTGGCATACGCCAGCGTCCGATACCAGACCGGAACCGCGAGGGTGCGCCGCACCCGGCCGGTGTAGACCCGGTGCACGAAGACGGTGCACAGCAGGACCAGGATCACGGAGATCACGAAGTGGATGCCGACCACATAGGGGTTCAGCTGGGCAAGAACGCTGATGCCGCCGATAACGGCCTGCGCGGGGATGCCCAACCCCGCGAGCAGGGCGACCCAGAACAGGTCGGGGCGTTCCTTGCGGAGGCGCACCACGGCGAGGAAGGCCGCGATCGCGACCAGGCCGAGGGCAACTCCGAGCAGGCGATTGCCGAATTCGATGTAGCCGTGGATGCCCATCTCGGGCGTGTTGACCACTGAGTCCGCGGTGCACTTGGGCCAGGTGGGGCAACCGAGGCCCGAGCTGGTCAGGCGCACCAGGCCTCCCGTCCCGACCAGCAGAATCTGGGCGGCGAGGTAGATCCACGCGATCACACGCACACGCCTGTCAATCCTGGTCGGCAACCACGCCGTAATTCGATTCACCGGTTCTGCTCCCTCTTCGATGACCACATGTGAAAACGCCGGATCGCACTGCTGAACCCGTCGCCAGCCTGTAGAATTAAGTTTTTCATGGGCGGGAACGTTGCGGTTGCCACAACCGCGGCGCGCGTCGTCCTTAAACATCTTAGGTACGCAACGTAGCCGCCCACACAACCGATCCCTGACTGGGTCTCCGCTGGAGGCCATTCTGGGAACGACCGGACTAATATCCGGGTTGCCGGGGTGGCAGAAGAGGTAAATATGTCTGACGTCCTTCTTGACCGCCCCGAACTTGCGGGGCTCGGTGTCTACGAGTTCGGGTGGTCCGACTCCGATACTGCTGGTGCCTCCGCTCGCCGCGGGATTTCGCCGGAGGTGGTGACCGATATCTCCAATCTCAAGGGCGAGCCTGAGTGGATGCTGCAGCGTCGCCTCAAGGCCCTCGAGTTGTTT
>NZ_SOFV01000015.1:0-43144 GCF_004402465.1 Cryobacterium sp. TMT2-14
CACCTGATCGGCATTCAGTGACGACGCCTCGGTGAGCAGCGCCGCCAGGGCCACCCCGAGCTTCTCCGCGGTAACTGCCGCATCGATCTGGCCGAGCCCTGCCCGGATCGCCTCGGCCGCGTCAACCGAGAGCGTGCCGGCGGTGACGGCCCGGGCGATCGGCGCCTGCCACGGCACCTTCGCCTCGAATTCGGCGACCTCGGCGGCATCCCTGTCGGGCGAGGACAGCGCCGCCTCGACGAGCCTGTCGGCCGCCTCGGCATCGGCCATCATGGTGCCGACTGCGACCAGCTTGTAGGCGTCGCCCTTGGACGAGCCGGTCGAGTTCTGAATCAGGGCCTCCGGCGAGAGGTACCCCTGCTGCGCCGCCAAACCCGAGTGCCCGAGCTCCGGTCGGGAACGTTCGGCGATGGTCGCCGCCATCCAGGCAGCATAGGTATCGACGAGACGGCGGATCGAAGCGATTCGCTTCTGACCGGCCAACACCTCGGCATCAGGAAGGGCCGAGAAGTCAGCGCATGACGAGCCCAGCAGGGCCACGGCATCGGCCGCCTGCCTGAGGTCTTCCGCGAGGTTGGTCATGTTANAAGAGAATACCTCAACTCGCACCCAGTGTCGAGAGTTACTCACACAATTTGAGAGAATAATCGAATTTATCTCTGAGCAAATCCGGCCGCTCCGAAGCCGTCCAAGGCCGCCGGTTGCCTCAATGGAGACCCCGGGGCGGTGAAGGTTTCCCGGGCGCAGGCGAGACCCCCGGAACCGCCACCGTGACGCCCGCCCCGACCAACGCACCCACCGCTACAGATTCTCCGACCACCACCACGCCCCCGGCAACCCTCAAGCCGACTCAATCCGCACCCGGGCAGACCGCGGCGCCGGGCGATCCACGTTCAACCGCGTGCACGCAGCTCTACAGCCCGGCCATGGTCGAGGCGCTCGGCGACCTGACCTTGAACCCCGTCTGGAGCCAGGACCCGGATGCCGGCGTGTCCCACGGCACCGACAATGCCGAGCTGCGCGTCCAGATCGACGCTCTCGACCACCTGACCTGCGTCTGGGCGAGCCCGTACGGGGGATCCGACACCGGGATCATCACCACTGTGGTCTGGGTGACCCTGGAACAGACCGTCGCGGTGGAGGCCCGGCTCGTCGCAAACGGACTGGAGTGCTTCACCCAGTCGGAGGGCCGCCGCTGCATCATCCGGACGACACGGCAAACGGCGCTTTCGGTGAGTCCCACTTTCTGAGGGGCGGCATCTGGCTCGCCACGAAGTACACGAATGCCGGCCCGCTGGGCTACACACAGAACATCATCGATAACCTTTGGATGGGCGTCTAGACCGTTTCGAGCAGGCCGAGACCGGCCCGGGCATCGCCCAGCAGCGGCCGTATTCCGCCTGCCGCCCCGCGGGCCGCAACCGGGCCGCAACCGGGTCGAGGCCGTGTCGATGCCGGGTCGATGCCGTGTCGATGTCGGGTCGAAGCCCCGCCCCGTTAGGATCACTGAACAGAGGCTGCTTTCGAACCGTGTCCCCCTCATTGTGGGTCTGGCCGGATTCCCTGCCCCCGAGATAGCGTTGTCCGTTACTTACTTACCGAGCCTGTTCGAGAGGATCGCGTGGCCAGCCTCACCGAAATCTTGATCCTGCACGGTCTGCTGCCGATCGAGGAGCTCGACCACCTCATGGCCGGCGACCCCGCCGATGAGAGCGCCGTCCGCGCCCTCGTCGCCAAGGGCGTCATCACCGAGGTTCAATTCGCCAAGGCTCGGGCCCAGCAGGCCAACCTGCCCTTCGTCGAGCTAATCGACTACCCGGTCGATCGCCTCGCCGTGGCTCTCGTTCCGGTGGCCGTCTGCAAACGCCACGAAGTGCTCCCGATCGCCGTCGACAACGGCCGCCTCATCCTCGCCATGGTCGACCCTGGCAACGTCTTCGCCGTCGACGACGTGCGCGAAGCATCACGGATGCGCGTCACCCAGGTTGTCGCCGAGCGCAGCGATCTACTCGCCGCCATCACCCGCTACCACCGCGCCGACGACGAGCTCAGCGACCTCACCTCCACACTCGAGGAAGAGAACGCCGCCACCGAGAGCTCCTCTTTCGGAGTCTCGGACTCCATCGACGACGATGCCCCGATCGTGCGGTTCGTGAACCTGTTGGTCAGCCAGGCCATCCAGGACCTGGCCTCGGACATCCACATCGAACCCGGCGAGCACAGCCTGCGGGTGCGCTACCGCATCGACGGCGTGCTGCACGAGATGCAGACCGCACCCAAGAGCATCCAGAACGGTGTTATCTCCAGGCTCAAAATCATGAGCGATATCGACATCGCCGAGCGGCGCAAACCCCAGGACGGCCGCATGACCGTGCGCCATGCCGGCCGTCAGATCGACCTGCGCGTTGCGACTCTCCCCACAGTGTGGGGCGAGAAGGTCGTTATGCGAATTCTCGATAACTCGAACACGACCCTCGACGTGCGCGCGCTGGCCCTGCTCGAGCACAACTTCGAGGCCTACAAGACCTCCTACTCCAAGCCTTACGGCATGATCCTGATCACCGGTCCGACCGGTTCGGGCAAGTCCACCACCCTCTACACGACCCTGGGTGCGGTCGCTCGTCCCGAAATCAACGTGATCACGGTCGAAGACCCGGTGGAGTACCGCATGGCGGGCATCAACCAGGTTCAGGTGAACCCGAAGGCGGGCCTCACCTTCGCGAGTGCGCTGCGTTCCATCCTGCGAAGCGACCCGGATGTCGTTCTGCTGGGTGAGATCCGCGACCACGAGACCGCGCAGATCGCTATCGAGGCCTCGCTGACCGGCCACCTCGTGCTCTCTACTTTGCACACCAACGACGCGCCGAGCGCCATCACCCGGCTGACGGAAATGGGCATCGAGCCCTTTCTGGTGGGTTCCGCCCTGGACTGCGTGGTCGCCCAGCGCCTGGCGCGGCGCCTCTGCGACAAGTGCAAGACGCCATCCGTGCTGACCGTCGACTACCTGACGCGCCTCCGCTTCGCGTTCGACCCGGAGCGCCCGCTGCCCACGATCTTCGAGGCGGTCGGCTGCACGCAGTGTTCGAAGACCGGTTACCGGGGGCGCATCGCCGTGCACGAGGTGATGACCGTGACCGAGGAGATCGAGCGGCTCGCCGTGGCCCGAGCATCGAGCGCCGAAATCGGCCGGGTGGCGCGCGAACAGGGCATGATCACCCTCCGCGAGGACGGCTGGGCCAAGGCCCAAATGGGTTTGACATCGATCGAAGAAATCTTGCGAGTGGTCGCATAGTGCAAAAGGGGATATCTGCATGAGCCAGCCCATCTATGAAATTCCGGTCACGCCTCCTGGGGCTGCCGGGGGCAGCTGGAGCCTCGGCGATCCCGATCGTCGTGGTGCCGAACCGACGGAGCACGATGCCGCGCCGGCCGCTCCTGACTCGGCGGAGTTCGAGTTCGTCGATGTGACCGATGCCGCGCAGCCGGCGACAACGGTCCTTCCGGTGGACACCGGCGCGGTCGAGACGACCGGGCGCCGCGCCCGTGCCAACCGCACCGGCGACAACGAGGTCTCCGACCTTGACCTGCTGAACGCCCTGGCCGAGGTTCTCGACCTGAACGCCTCCGACCTGCACATCACCGTCGGAGCGCCGCCGAGCATTCGTGTCGATGGCGGCCTGCGGCCGATTGAGGGCGCGAGCAAGTGGATGGGTGACAAGGTCACCTCTGCGCTCTACAGCATCCTCTCGGCGAAGCAGCGCGCGCAGTTCGAGGAGGAGCTCGAGCTCGACTTCGCGTATACGGCCGGCGGCGCGCGCTTTCGCGTCAACTACTATTACCAGCGCAACTCGATCGGCGGGGCGTTCCGCCTGATCCCGCGCGAGATCAAGCCGCTGAAAGACCTCGGCATCCCCGAGACCGTCGGTCAGTTCGCCAAGCTGCCTCGCGGCCTGGTGCTGGTGACCGGCCCCACCGGTTCGGGCAAGTCCACCACGCTGGCGGCACTGATCGACCTGGTAAACCGCACCCGTGCCGACCACATCGTCACGGTCGAAGACCCGATCGAGTTCCTGCACAAGCACCAGAAGTCGCTGGTCAACCAGCGCGAGGTCGGCCACGACACGAAGAGCTTCGCCTCCGCACTCAAGCACGTGCTGCGCCAGGACCCCGACGTCATTCTGATCGGCGAGCTGCGCGACCTGGAGACCATCTCGGTGGCCCTGACCGCGGCAGAGACCGGCCACCTCGTCTTCGCCACCCTGCACACCCAGTCCGCGGCCCAGACCATCGACCGCGTGATCGACGTGTTCCCGCCGCACCAGCAGGGCCAGGTGCGTGCACAGCTTGCCGCCACCCTGCAGGGTGTGGTCTGCCAGACCCTGGTCAAGAAGGTCGGTGGCGGCCGCGTCGTCGCCACCGAGGTTCTGGTCACGACTTCGGCGGTCGCCAACCTGATCCGCGAGGGCAAGACCTACCAGGTGGCGTCCGCGATGCAGGCCGGCCGTGCGCTCGGCATGCACACCATGGATCAGCACCTCGCCGAGCTAGTTGACGCGGGTCTGATCACCCGGGCGTCCGCCGAGGAGAAGGCGCAGGACCTTGAGGGGCTCAACCAGCTGATCCGTCGCGTGGACCACGTCGAGTCGTCCGTTGGCGGCAGGAACGGCATCGACTTCGGCGACCAGTACTCTCCCCGGGGACAGTAGATGGCAACCAGTCTCGCCTTCTCCTACAAGGGGCGTAACGCCGCCGGCAAGGTCGTGAAAGGGCGACTGGATGCCGCGTCCGAGAACATAGCCATGTCGCGAGTTCGCACGATGGGCCTTACGCCGATCTCGGTCACCGAGGTGGCAGTCGGCACCGGGCTGAACGCGGAGATCAAGATCCCCGGGTTCAGCAAGGGCATCACCCTGAAGGATCTCGCCATCATGAGCCGCCAGATGGCAACCATGACCTCGGCCGGTTTGTCGCTGCTCCGCACACTGAACATTCTTTCTGAGCAGACCGAGAACAAAGAACTCGCCAAGATTCTTACTTCGATCCGCAACGACGTTGAGACCGGAATCTCTTTGTCGGAAGCGATGGACAAGCACTCCACCGTGTTCCCACCGATCATGATCAACCTGATTCGCGCAGGTGAGACCGGTGGGTTCCTCGAGAGTTCGCTGAACTCCGTGGCCGGCAACTTCGAGTCAGAAACCAGGCTACGTGACACGATCAAGTCGGCGTTGGCCTACCCGACCATCGTGTTGATCATGGCGGTCGTTGCCGTCATCGGCATGCTGACATTTATCGTGCCTGTCTTCGAGAAGATGTTTGCCGGTTTCGGTGGACAGCTTCCGCTGCCTACCCAGGTGCTGGTCGTGCTCTCCAAAGCCATGGTTTGGCTCCTGCCTGTGCTCATCATCGGCGGAATTGCCTTCGCGGCCTGGTGGCGGAAGAACAAGAATACCGAGCGAGTACGCAAGGTCATTGACCCGCTCAAGTTGAAGTTGCCGGTCTTCGGACCGCTCATGACCAAGCTGGCCATCGCCCGCTTCAGCCGAAATTTCTCGACCATGATCGGCGCGGGTGTACCGATCCTGCAATCGCTGAATATCGTCGGCGAGACCTCGGGCAACTGGGTCGTGGAATCGGCGCTCCGCAAGGTGCAGGAGTCCGTGCGCCAGGGCAAGTCGATCGCCGGGCCGCTCAGCTTGGAACCGGTCTTTCCCGCAATGGTGGTGCAGATGATCTCGGTCGGCGAGGATGCCGGCGCCCTGCAGCAGATGCTGGGAAAAATTGCGGACTTCTACGACCAGGAAGTGCAGTCAACAGCAGAACAGCTGACCGCCCTGATCGAACCCTTGATGATCGCCTTCATCGGAGTTGTGGTGGGCGGAATGATCGTGGCCCTCTACATGCCCATGTTCAGCATCTTCGAGTACATCAAGTAGCACCCTCCCCGTACTGGGGGCACGATTTCGGCCCTTTACCCCTGAACGCGGGATGGCACAAGGTCGCGTGGCCCATAGGCTCAAATCAGGCAAACGCAATCGCCTTTCCCAGCACCCATTCAGAAAAGGACTTCCACATGATCCGCAGCATCTCGGAAGCGCTTGCCCACAAGCGTTCAGAACTCGGCCAGAAGGAAAAGGGCTTCACGCTCATCGAACTGCTCGTCGTCGTCATCATCATCGGCATTCTCGCCGCGATCGCCATCCCGATCTTCCTCGGACAGCAGGCGTCGGCTCGTGATGGTGCAGTGAAGTCTGACATCGCAAACGCAAAGGTTGCCGCAGTGGGCTTCATGGCCGCCAGCCCGACAGGTGCCGCACCGGCAAACACTGCCGCCCTGACCGACTTCACTCCGGGAACCGACACCAACATCACCGTCACGGCCACTGCGACCGGGTTCTGCATTGCCGGTTTCAGCTCAATCAACGGAACTGGTGCCGTCAAGTACAAGGCGACGGACAAGACGGGTATTACAACAGGTAACTGCTAAGTAACAACCGGTACTGGATCGGTGGGGCACTGCAGTTGCGGCGCCCCACCGTTTCTCAATGAACGAAGTCCGACGGATTCCAGAGAGGGTCTGCGCGATGATTACCCAGCAGCTCCCTGAAGAGTCGGGCGGAAGCGAGAGCGGTTTTGGCCTGATCGAGATCGTGATCTCGATGTTTCTGCTGGGGCTGCTCGCCATTGCGTTCTTGCCCCTACTCGTGACCTCGATCAAGACAACGGGCGTGAACGCCACGGCAGCAACAGCGACGCAACTGGTCAACCAACAGATGGAACTCGCCCGTGGTGCCGGAGACACCTGCACTGCCCTCACGGCATACAACAATGAAACATTGCCGGTGATCACGGACTCCCGCGGCTTTAGCTACCAGCCCACGCGTGCGGGTGAGGACTGCACAGCCCTGGTGAACTATCCGGCAACTGTATGGGTCACTGTCTCAGCTGTTCCCTCCGTGGGGGCAACTGTGAGTGCGACAACCTTGATTTATCTGAGCGGTCCATGATGAAGACGAAACGTCCCTCGGCCGGCCTGCAGTCCTCGAATGCTGGGCTGACCTTAGTCGAGTTGCTCATCTACTCCGTCCTAATGGTCGTGGTCTTGCTCGTTGTGGGCGGAATCCTGACCAGTGCACTCAGGGGGCAGAATACTGTCAGTAGCACAACCCAGGCGAGCAACGCCGGGCAGCTTGTATCCCGGTCGGTCGGCCACGGCATCCGCAATGCCAGCTCTGTCTGGCACAGTCTGCCTGGTGCTGATCCGGAGATTCTTATGGCTCGAACGATGCGTACAGACGCGGCTGGAACGTGGATTTGCCAGGCGTGGGCCTTCGACGGCGGTGCGGTGCGCACGACCACATCCACCGGGCCCATCTCGGCAACTCAGACAGCGACAACATTGCTGTCCTGGACACTTCTTGGAGTTGGGATGCAGTCCGTTTCCGCCGGATCAGCTCCAATATTCACGGTCACCGGAAATCCTGTCGCTCCCTATATCGACCCCTACAGGGTCGACCTCAATCTCGAAGTGGTGGCGACCGGCAGCCGACCTATGCTGGTACAGACTTCATCAGTAAGCCGCCAACCGACTGCAGCGACAGGGGACCCATGCTTCCCGTAAGACAGCTTCGAGGCATTCTCCTGCGTCCTCGCCCTGACGAGACCGGCAGCGCACTGATGGCTGTTATCGGTGTCATGGCGGTCACCGCAATCATTGCCGTCACGGTTAGCGCGGCCACGATCAACGCCCTGGGTTACACCACTACGAGCCGGGCCTCCGTGCAAGCCAGGGCTGCAGCGGATGCCGGGATCGACGTGGCCATTCGAGATTTGCGAACCACGAACGGCTGCGCGACTGACATCAATGGACAGTTCAAGTCAATTCCGGGCGACGTACCTTCATATGACGTACTGCTCGAACACCTCGACCCCGTCCTCGGATGGGTAGTTGGCTGCCCGGATGCGCAGTCAACATCGATGCGGATCACCTCTACGGGCGCTGCGCAGAGCTTGGAGGTGGCGGGCAATCGCTTGGGCGACAGTGCCACGCTAGAAGCCGTTTACGCCTATGTACCGGTCATCGTTCAGGTTCCGTTGGACGGCGTTGCCGTCTACGCCTACACCGTTGACGGTGTGCTCAAGAAGTTCGTCCTGTCGTCTGCGGATAACAGCGTGGCGACGTCCATCATGGTCAGAACTGGCGACGTCGAATGCTCAAACAATGCCAAAATCGGTGGCGACCTCGTCTTGGGCGATGGCAGCGCGACGATGGATATGTGTGACGTGGCGGGTTCCGTTCAGGTGTCTGATGACATCACCATGAACAAGAGCAACATTGGCGGAAACGTCTCCGCTGGAGGTCTTGTGACTCAAACGAATAGCGTGATCGGTGGAGTCGTGACGTCCGGCCCGACGGTCGCTGCGCCGGTAGTGCCTAACTGGGTTGACGTTGGCTATGACCCGGCAAAGTGGGTAGCCCAAGGCTACAACGTTGTCAACTGGACAGGTTCGTGCAGCATCGCAAAAAACAATACTGCCTGGACAAATCTGAAGAACTACACGCATCCGACGGTGGTCAACTTCCGGACCAAGTGTCCGGGGGCAGTAACCACGAGCAACAACATGGACTGGGTCACGTTGAACACGGATCTGGTCCTAATCGCAAATGAGTTCGTTTTTGACAGACTCTACTTCAAGTCGTTGGTGAACGAACATCAGCTGTCGTTCATCGTTCCCGATAATGTTGCGGATGGAAACCCCACTTGTGTGGCCCCCAGCGGCGGTGTAACGCTATCCAACGAGACCGACTTCGGGCTCAATATATCCGCCATGATCTACACACCGTGCAAGGTCTACAGCGACAGGAACGGTTTTCGAGGCCAGATCTATGGCGGCGAGGTAGAATTTGCGCAGCAAGCCCAACTTACGTTCGTTCCGGTCGGCATTTCTGGTTTCGACCTTTCTGGTGGCGTGACAGTGCCGAAGATCACCGGTGCCGAACTGGGCGACCTAACGAGCCGTCGCCAGCTGGCCGGCGGTGATTAGTGCAGTTGCGACCGTCGTCGGGGTCTTCGGTGCCCTGATTGGCTCGTTCCTCAACGTCGTGATTCTCCGTGTCCCCGCCGGTCGCTCGATTGTGTCGCCACCGAGTACGTGTGGCTCCTGCGTGGCCCGAATCCGCCCTTGGGACAACGTCCCGGTACTCTCCTGGCTTCTGTTGCGTGGACGCTGTCGAGACTGTGCGGCGCGTATCTCGGTGCGTTATCCGCTGGTCGAAATGGGCACAGCGGTGTTCTTCGGTTTGGTCGCTTGGTGGGTCTTGTTGGTGGTCTTGACCGGCTCGACCGCCGCGTTCGAAACGACTGCGCTATCCGCGACGGCACTTACGCTTCTGGCATTCCTATACCTCGCGGCGGTCAGTGTGGCCCTAGCGATGATCGACATCGATACTCACACTCTGCCCAACCGAATTGTCGTGCCGGCCTATTCCGTCGGGGCGGTTCTTCTGACAGCGGCCGCCTTGTTGGCCGGTAAGCCGGAACGACTGCTTCCGGCCCTCATCGGTGGTGTTGCACTCTTCGGCCTCTACCTGTTTATGGCACTTTTCTATCCCGGCGGAATGGGCCTCGGAGACGTGAAGCTCGCCGGGGTGCTTGGAATGTTTCTGGGCTGGGTCGGTTGGGCGCCTCTGGTCGTCGGCGCGTTCGGCGCGTTCTTTCTCGGGGGACTGTTTAGTCTTGTTCTAATTCTGACTCGCAGGGCGAATCGGAAGAGCGGCATTCCGTTCGGGCCGTGGATGCTCGCGGGGGCATGGCTCGGCATCTTTGGTGGCGAGGCGATAGCGACGGGCTATTTGTCTTTGTTCGGTTTGGCATGACGGCACGCCAGGTTTGGGAGAACCAATGACAACAAACGTTGTAGGAATCGACATCGGAAGCGTAGCCCTGCGCGCGGTCGAGGTGAGCGACGCGGGAAAGGTCCAGCCCACCCTCGTGCGCTATCACGAGGTTCCCCTTCCCGAGGGTGCCGTCAGCCGCGGCGAAGTCCTCGAGCCGAACACCGTAGCATCGGCGCTCAAGCAGCTGTGGTCCACGGGCGGTTTCAAGAGCAAGAACGTAGTACTCGGCATGGGCAACCACCGAGTGCTGGCTCGAGACCTCTCCGTACCCAAGATGTCGCTCAAGCGCATTCGTGAGTCGCTTCCCTTCCAGGTGCAGGACCTGATCTCAGTTCCCGTCGCCGACGCGCTCCTCGATTTCTATCCAATCTCCGAAGGCGAGGGCGATAACGGGCCGCAGATCAACGGTCTCCTCGTCGCCGCGGTCAAGGACTCCGTTCTGGTCAACGTGCAGGCCGCCGAGTTGGCCGGGTTGAATCCGGTCGAGGTCGACCTCATCCCTTTCGCACTGAGCCGATCCATCTTCCGCGGTGCGAAGACGGAAGACGCTGTCGTGCAGATCGACGTCGGTGCGGGCACGACAACAGTCGTGATCACCTATGCCGGTGTGCCGCAGTTCGTGCGGCTCATTCCAACGGGGGGCGATGACCTGACGCAGGCGCTCATGCTGCGGCTCAGCATCACGGCTGAGGAGGGCGAAGCGCTCAAGCGATCGTTGGGTCTCGCCGTGACAGCACCGGGGAACGAAGCGGCTGTCACGGTCATTCGTGAGGTCACCACCGAACTGCTGAACAGCCTCCGAAACACGGTCAACTATTTTGTCAACACTCGCCATAACGTTCCGGTGATCCGAATCGTGCTGTCCGGGGGCGGTGCCCAGTTGCGCGGCTTTGCCGACGCGCTGACAGAGGTAACACGCCTGCCCGTTGTGGCGCCCGACCCGTCCCGATCAGTCGGCCTCGGCCGCGGCGTGAACGCGGAGGCCCTCACTCAGACCCAAGGCACCTATCTGGTCGCGCTCGGCCTGGCACTGGGGAGCAACGCATGAGCCGCAAAGATGTCAGCGATGACCTGATCATCGGCGGAGAGCCGAGGGTCGACCTGTTGCCCCCCGAAGTGCTCAAACACCGCAAGGCCAAAGCCATGCGGAGAAGCTTGGGGATCGGAGTCGTCGGGCTGCTTGTCGTCGTGCTAGCGGGCACGGCGGGTGCCATGTTCCTCTCAAACCAGGCCCAGGAGAAGCTGCTGGCGGAACAGTCACTCACGTCGGATCTGCTCGCAGAGCAAACCCAATACGGCGAGGTGCGCACCGCACAGGCCCAAGTCGACCTCGTGAAGGCCGCACAGCTGGTGGGGGTGTCGACTGAGATCGACTGGAATCTCTACCTTCAAGGGGTGCAGGCGACGCTTCCAACCAGTGTGGCAATCAAATCGGTGACGATTGATTCGGCAACGCCGATCCTCCTCTACGAGCAGGCGACAGCCCCACTGCAGGGAGCCCGAGTTGCCACCGTGAGCTTCTCCGCGACCAGCGCCACGCTCCCCGACGTACCGACCTGGCTCGACGGCCTCGCGACGCTCCCCGGGTTTGCGGATGCGCTGCCGGGATCTGTCAGCCTCGATGAGACAACCCAGCTCTACACCGTCAACATCACGATGCACGTGAACGAAGACGCGTTCGCCCAACGCTTCGTCGAGAAAGAGAAGTAAACGTGGACAAGAACAGGCTCTGGGTTGTCGGGTCCGTACTGGTCATGGCGGCAATCCTGGCGCTTGGATTCGTGCTCGGCATTCAACCGCAGCTTGCGGCCGCCTCAGCAGCCAATCTGGATCGTGCAACTGTCGAGGCCACCAATGCAGAGCAGAGCGCAGTTCTGGCCCAGCTCAAGGAGGACTTTGCGGGTATCGAGGCAGTTCGCGCAGAGCTGGCGCCACTCGCCTTGTCCGTTCCGAGTGGCACCGAGATGCCAGCCTTCGTGACGCAGTTGTCGGAACTCGCCGCTCAGTCCGAAGTGACCCTCACCGCGATCACGGTCGCCGACGCGCTCGCTTATGCCCCGGTGGTGGCCTCGGTTGTTGCGGACCCCGCGGCAGAAGTGCCCGCCGAAGGTGAAGACACGGCGTCTGAACCGGTCCCCGCGGAGGCAGCCGCCGCCCCGATAGCAACTGCGGGAGTCCCTCCCGTCACAGACCCACGAATCACCGCGAGCAGCTTCGCCTCCCTCGCCGTTCAAATCACGATCAAGGGTGACTACAACCGTGTTCTCGTCTTCGTCAACGGGCTGCAGACGGGCACGCGGCTGGTCCTCGTCTCCGGGCTGAGCACAGTGGAGGCTGACCCTTCGGCAGGAGCTCCACCAGCAGACCCCGATGCTGCAGCGCCGGCAGCTGTTGCGGGTCTCGTCGACGCCACGATCTCCGGGCTCGTCTACGTGCTCATTCCTCCCGCCGCAGCCGGCGTCGTCCAGGCCGCCGGCTAGCTCCGCAGCGCCGACGGCCACCGAGTAACCCGACCCGACACATCGCCCCGCCAGGTCACGCCTCCCTCGACCGGGGGAGTCGCATTGCTAAGATTGCGGCTGAACGTCCCGGCCAACCACAAGGAGCGCACCATGAGCGACACAACGTCCCCTGAGGGCAACCGCAACCGTAACAACGACTCGAATCCTGAACCGGTCGACTACGCCGGCCATGAAGAGCGCACGGATGCCCCCGACTACACCGGCACCGGCTCCCACTCCGCTCCGGCCGAGTCCGGCGACACGACCGATGCTGCCGCTGAGACACCGGCGCACTACCCGGCCACCCCCGTCGGCGAGCCGATCTCCTATGACACCCCCGCGACCTCCCGCGAGCCCGCGACGCCCACCTACGTACCCGCCGCCTCCGTGAACATCGCCCCGGTGAACACCACCGCCGAGACCCGGCGCATCGAGCCCGGCGAGAACCCGGCTGCGACCCCATCAGAGGCCCCACCCGCCGAGGCCTATGCCCCCACGAACACCACGGCGCAGCCCCCCGTCTACATCCAGGCGCCGACCGCGCCCCGCTACAAGAGCAACCGCGGCCCCGGCGTGCTGATCGCCCTGCTCTCCACCGTCATCTTCGCCGTGATCTATGCCATCGTCGCCTTTGTCTTGTCCGGCATCGGCAGCCTCTCGATCACCGACACGGCCTCGAAGTTCACCGACTTCATCGTGCTGCCCATCTTCTACGTGCCGGTCATCTTCTTCTTCGTCGCGTTCGCCCTTCTGGTGCTGATCGTGAACCGCGGCGGCTGGTGGGCCTACGTGCTCTTCGGCTTCCTGGTGGCCGTGGTCGTCTACTTCTCCTACATCGGGGCGGCGCTGTTGAGCGTGCAGGCCTGGAACTTCACGCCCGACCAGGCGGCGCGCTTCATCAGCCAGCAGTGGCTGAACCCGGGGGCCATCGCCGCTGCAGTCGTCGCCCGCGAGGTGCCGATCTGGGCCGGCGCCTGGATCGCCCGCAACGGCCGTGCCGTCACCGAACGCAACGCTGCAGCGAAGGCCGAATACGACCGCGTCCTCGCCGCCGGACCGCAGGGCCTCCGCAGCAACTAGTCGTTCGACGCCCGGCGCTCAGCGTGCCGGGCCCCAGCAGGTACGCCATCAAGGGGGAGCGATGCGAAATTACCAGAAGTACGCGACGGTCGTCGCCGTCTTCGCGGCAGTGCTCCTTGCCGCGCTCCTCGTCGCCGCCTTCGGAATGATCAGCCTGCTGACCGACACAGATGTCATCAGTGACCCCAACGCCGGACCTCTCGTCGGCCCGTTCATGACCGCCGCCGCCGTGGTGCTGGTGTTCACCCTGATGCTGCTGCTCGGGCTGCGCACCAGACCGGAGAACCAGCGGATCGCCGTCGGGTACTCCCTCGGCACCGGGGTCGCCGCGCTTGTCGTCTTCGTTCTGGTGGGCGGGGTGCTCTACGCGCTCGGCACCGGGGTGCCGGCCGACACCGCCGGGCTCCCGGGCGATAGCGTCGGGTTCGCAGCCTCCGTGCTGCTGGGCCCGTTCGCGGTGACCACCGGCATCCTCTCCTTCATCGTCACCCTGCTCTACTCGCTGGTCCTCGCCTCACGGATGCCCGAACGCGGCCCCCCGAAATGGCCGTGGGAGCAAGGCGAAGACTGAATCCCCGCCGGCCTGAAAGTCGCTGACTGCGGAGCACTCCGATCGGGTACCCTTATTTTTCATGGGCGGTTCCATCGAGTTGCGGGTCAGCCAACAGGTTGACGACTGGCTCAACTGGCTGCCGCGCTGGCGCCCGGGCACGCATCGCGGCCGTTCACGCCTGTGCCGCACCTGCTTCGGCTCGCCGGTCATCGCCGCCGCCGGCCTCGCCACGGATGTCCCGCACGCCGTGCAGCACGCCCTCGCCATGCGCCTGAAGCACCTGATCGACGCCGAGGTCGACGAGTTCACCGAGACGCACCTCCCCCTGCTGCTCCGGGAGATCCGCCTGAACGAGGAGCGCAAGCAGGCCGCGTTGACGTACCGCCCCGCTGAGGGTCTGGACCCGGCCTACACCGGCCTCGACCTCGACCCGCCGGCCATGCCCGACGCCCCCTACCTCTTCACCTTCGCCGAACTCGCCCGGCCCGAGGCATCCGTGGTCCTGCCCGTTGACCCGCCTCCCTTGACCGTCGAGGAGAAGGCGGCCATCCGCGCCGAGGTCACACGCGCCGACGAACACGCGGCACTGGTCGGCGGTCGGGTCTGCGCCGAACTGTCCCGGCACCGTGAACGGATGCGCAGCGCCGTCACCGAATTCGCCGAACCCTGGGTGCTCGCTCTCCTCGCCGACCTCGACACCGCGCTCGATTCCCCGCTCTGGCCGCGCGGCCCGTGAACAACACCTGAACGAACCCCCGGGGCCGCGTGATCCATTTGACCCAGCGGTCACCCCCGGGATATCCTTTCAAGGTGTGCGCTTTGTCGTGCGCTTGAGTCATGCCACCGCGATCTTGTCGTGCCGCACCTTAGGCGCCTTGATGTGGCACTCACACAGGGTGTGCTCTCCGAGCAGCCCCCACGGCATACCCACTACGGCCCGCAAAACTCATTCCGCGTGTTTCGGTGGGTCCAGATGAACTCGATCGGGCCGGAAACGGAGCGATTCGAATGCTAACCATCAATGAGCTGTCACCGTGCAGCACAAACAAGGAGTAATTAGTGCCCACCATTCAGCAGTTGGTACGAAAGGGCCGCAGCCCCAAGGTCACCAAGACCAAGGCGCCCGCCCTGAAGTCCAACCCCCAGCAGCGCGGCGTGTGCACCCGTGTTTACACGACCACGCCGAAGAAGCCGAACTCGGCCCTCCGCAAGGTCGCCCGCGTCAAGCTGTCGAACGGTACCGAGGTCACCGCCTACATTCCCGGCGAGGGTCACAACCTGCAGGAGCACTCGATGGTGCTCGTCCGCGGTGGTCGTGTGAAGGACCTCCCCGGTGTTCGATACAAGATCGTTCGCGGCGCACTGGACACCCAGGCCGTCAAGAACCGCAAGCAGGCTCGTAGCCGCTACGGCGCCAAGATGGAGAAGAAGTAATGCCTCGTAAAGGCCCAGCGCCCAAGCGTCCCGTTATCGCCGACCCGGTATACGGCGCCCCCATCGTCTCCCAGCTCGTCAACAAGATCCTCCTCGACGGCAAAAAGGGCCTCGCCGAGCGCATCGTTTACGATGCACTCGAAGGCGTCGTTGCCAAGAACGGTGCGGATGCCGTCGTCACCTTGAAGAAGGCACTCGACAACGTGCGCCCGACCCTTGAGGTGCGTTCGCGCCGCGTCGGTGGTTCCACCTACCAGGTGCCCGTCGAAGTCAAGCCGCACCGCGCCAACACCCTGGCTCTGCGCTGGTTGACCAGCTACGCCAAGGCTCGTCGCGAGAAGACGATGACCGAGCGTCTCACCAACGAAATTCTCGACGCATCCAACGGCCTCGGCGCCGCTGTGAAGCGCCGCGAGGACACGCACAAGATGGCCGAGGCGAACAAGGCCTTCGCTCACTACCGCTGGTAGTCGCGCTCCGGAATCCGGGCTTGTCGAGAGCAGATCTCGATGGGCCCGGCGACCGGATGCCCTGTTTCGCCCCAAGATCCACAAGCAAACTTCCGGAGGACCCCCGTGGCACTTGACGTGCTCACCGACCTGAGTAAGGTCCGCAACATCGGCATCATGGCTCACATTGATGCTGGCAAGACCACCGTCACTGAGCGCATCCTGTACTACACGGGTGTCAATCACAAGATCGGCGAGACGCACGACGGCGCCTCGACCATGGACTGGATGGCGCAGGAGCAGGAACGTGGCATCACCATCACGTCTGCCGCGACTACCTGTTTCTGGGCCTCAAACCAGATCAACATCATCGACACCCCCGGCCACGTCGACTTCACCGTCGAGGTGGAGCGTTCGCTCCGCGTCCTCGACGGCGCCGTCGCAGTGTTCGACGGCAAGGAGGGCGTTGAGCCCCAGTCGGAGACCGTCTGGCGCCAGGCCGACAAGTACGACGTGCCCCGCATTTGCTTCGTCAACAAGATGGACAAGCTCGGCGCCGACTTCTTCTACACGGTCGACACCATTGTCAAGCGCCTCGGCGCGAAGCCGCTCGTCATCCAGCTGCCCATCGGCGCCGAGAACACCTTCGAAGGTGTTGTCGACCTCGTCGAAATGCGTGCACTGACTTGGCGCGGCGACTCCAAGGGTGACGTCGAGATGGGCTCCAAATACGCCATCGAAGAGATCCCGGCCGACCTTGCCGAGCAGGCCGCGGAATACCGCAAGCTGCTCCTTGAAACCGTCGCCGAGACCGACGACGACCTCATGGAGAAGTACTTCTCCGGCGAAGAGCTCACCGTCTCCGAGATCAAGCACGCGATTCGGGGGCTCACGGTCTCCAGCGAGATCTATCCGGTCCTCTGCGGTTCCGCGTTCAAGAACCGCGGCGTTCAGCCGATGCTTGACGCAGTCGTCGACTACCTCCCCACCCCGCTCGACGTGCCGGCCATCGAAGCCCATGACGCGCGCGACGAGGAAAAGGTCATCATGCGTCACCCCGACGCGACGGAGCCGTTCACGGCCCTCGCGTTCAAGGTCGCCGTTCACCCGTTCTTCGGTCGTCTGACCTACGTTCGCGTGTACTCCGGTCACCTTGACTCCGGCGCCCAGGTCGTCAACTCGACCAAGGGCAAGAAGGAGCGCATCGGCAAGATCTTCCAGATGCACGCCAACAAGGAGAACCCGGTGGCCTTCGTGACCGCCGGTCACATCTACGCGGTCATCGGCCTCAAGGACACCACCACAGGTGACACCCTGTGCGATCCGAACGCGCAGGTCGTGCTCGAGTCGATGACGTTCCCTGACCCGGTCATCGAGGTTGCGATCGAGCCGAAGACGAAGCAGGACCAGGAAAAACTGGGTCTTGCGATCCAGAAATTGGCCGAAGAAGACCCGACCTTCCGCACCGAGCAGAACCAGGAAACTGGTCAGACGGTCATCAAGGGAATGGGTGAACTTCACCTGGACATCCTGGTCGACCGGATGCGACGTGAATTCAACGTCGAAGCCAACGTCGGCAAGCCTCAGGTCGCCTACCGCGAGACCATCCGCAGGGCGGTCGAGCGTCACGACTACACGCACAAGAAGCAGACCGGTGGATCCGGGCAGTTCGCGAAGATTCAGATCGCGATCGAACCGCTCGAGATCACTGCCGAGAAGAGCTACGAGTTCGTCAACAAGGTCACGGGTGGCCGCATCCCCCGGGAGTACATCCCCTCGGTGGACGCAGGAATCCAGGATGCGCTGCACGTTGGCGTCCTGGCCGGTTATCCGATGGTGGGCGTCAAGGCAAGCCTGCTTGACGGCGCCGCGCACGATGTCGACTCCTCGGAGATGGCGTTCAAGATTGCCGGTTCGATGGGCTTCAAGGAAGCCGTTCGTAAGGCTGACCCTGTTCTGCTCGAGCCGCTGATGGCCGTCGAGGTTCGTACGCCCGAGGAGTACATGGGCGACGTCATCGGCGACCTCAACTCGCGTCGTGGACAGATCCAGACCATGGAGGACGCTCAGGGCGTGAAGGTAATTCGCGCCAACGTGCCGCTGTCGGAGATGTTCGGATATATCGGTGACCTGAGGTCGAAGACCTCGGGCCGCGCGGTGTACTCGATGACCTTCGAGAGTTACGCGGAGGTCCCCCGGGCCGTGGCCGAAGAGATCATCCAGAAGAACAAGGGCGAATAGCCTGAGGCTTCCGGTCTCTCCGGGCCTTCGGGCCCAAATCGCTTCGGCCTCCCGGCCCGAGTAGCATAAGTACACAAATCCAGCAGTTTCACCGGCCGCAAACCAGCGGTCGATGGAGCCATGAGTCCTGAGGAGGACCCACAGTGGCCAAGGCCAAGTTCGAGCGGACCAAGCCGCACGTAAACATCGGAACGATCGGTCACGTTGACCACGGAAAGACCACGCTGACTGCAGCGATCTCCAAGGTCCTTGCCGACACGTATCCGTCCAAGACGAACGTTCAGCGCGACTTTGCGTCGATCGACTCTGCTCCGGAAGAACGCCAGCGCGGTATCACGATCAACATCTCGCACGTTGAATACGAGACCGAAAAGCGTCACTATGCGCACGTAGACGCACCGGGCCACGCTGACTACATCAAGAACATGATCACCGGTGCTGCTCAGATGGACGGGGCGATCCTTGTGGTTGCCGCTACTGACGGCCCGATGGCTCAGACCCGTGAGCACGTCCTGCTCGCGAAGCAGGTCGGCGTGCCGTCCCTGCTCGTGGCACTGAACAAGTCCGACATGGTTGACGACGAAGAGATCCTCGAGCTCGTTGAGCTCGAGGTTCGCGAACTCCTCTCCGCCCAGGGCTTCGACGGCGACAACGCTCCCGTCGTGCGCGTTTCCGCACTCAAGGCGCTTGAAGGCGACGAGAAGTGGGTCGGCAACATCCTTGAGCTCATGAAGGCTGTCGACGACTACTTCCCGGAGCCCGTCCGCGACAAGGACAAGCCCTTCCTGATGCCGATCGAGGACGTCTTCACGATCACCGGTCGTGGAACCGTCGTCACCGGCCGCGCCGAGCGTGGAACCCTCAAGATCAACTCCGAGGTCGAGGTTGTCGGCATCCGCCCGACCATCAAGACCACGGTCACGGGTATCGAGATGTTCCACAAGCAGCTCGACGAGGCATGGGCCGGCGAGAACTGTGGCCTTCTTCTTCGTGGCACCAAGCGCGAAGACGTCGAGCGCGGCCAGGTTGTCGTCAAGCCGGGTTCGGTCACGCCGCACACCGACTTCGAGGGCACCGCGTACATCCTGTCCAAGGATGAGGGTGGGCGTCACAACCCGTTCTACGCGAACTACCGCCCGCAGTTCTACTTCCGCACCACGGACGTCACCGGCGTCATCACGCTGCCTGAGGGCACCGAGATGGTCATGCCCGGCGACACCACCGACATGAACGTCGCGCTGATCCAGCCGATCGCCATGGAAGAGGGCCTCGGCTTCGCCATTCGTGAAGGTGGCCGCACCGTCGGCGCCGGAACGGTGACCAAGATCGTCAAGTAGTTCCCTTCAGAAAATGGGGTCGGTCCTTCGGGGCCGGCCCTTTTTTCGTGCCCGACTTGCGGGGCCAGTTGATCCCGAATCGCCCAGGAACTAGCCTTGACATGAACCTCAACAGCCCCAGATCGGAGCACCCCGTGAATTTCAACGACATCAGCCGCAAAGCGCAGGAGTTCCTCAAAACAGAAAAGGGCGAGAAGATCGCCGACAAGATCCTCGACGGGGGCGCCGCCGCCGCGAACAAGGTCACCGGCAACAAGCACGCCGACAAGATCAAGGATGCCCGAGCGGCGGCGGACAAACACCTCGGTCGCGGGGACGGTCCGACCGACCGCGACGCTCGAGGCACTGGCCCCGACGGCAGGTAACCGCTGGTCGAGCTCACTTCGGTGACCGAGCGCACCGTGGCGCGGGTCGTGCGCCGGTTCGCGCGTGGCATGCCACCTGCGAACGGGTCCGCGGCTGTCCTGTGGGGACTCCCCACTCTCGCCGGCTGGCCGCCCGAGGTCCACTCCCTCACCGAACGCACCCGCGGCGGACGCTCGACGCCGGGTATCCGCAAGCATGCATTGGGACTCGACACGCGGGATATCGCCGTGGTGAACGGACTCCTGGTCACCAGCGTCGAACGCACGGTCGTCGACCTCGCCGCCACTCTGGATCTGAAGTCCGCGGTCGCCATGGCCGACCGCTCCATTGCGGTGGATCGCAGGGGGCGCATTCTGCCTCTGACCACCAGAGCCAGGCTGCTTGAGACCTGGGAAGGGTTGCTTCCCTTCCGCGGGTCCGTGCGGGCGCGGGCCGTGATCGACTTCTCTTCGACGCTGTCCGGTTCCCCCAACGAGTCCGGAAGCCGCGTCAACGTGGCGCTGAACGGATTTCCGGAGCCGGTGCTGCAGCATCCGTTCGTCGTCGAAGGCAAGACCGTCTTCACGGACTTCTACTGGATCGACGAGAACTCGGTGGGGGAGGCCGACGGCAAGGGCAAATACTTCGACCCCGTGTTGCGAGGCGATCGCACCACCGCCGAGGTGTTCTACGACGAGAAACGCCGTGAGGATGGCGTGCGGCACCAGGTGCACGCGTTCACCCGGTGGGACTTCCCGGTCGGGATGAGTCAGAGTCGGCTGCGCACTCGGCTGCTGCAGTTGGGGCTGCCGTTCGGGCGCCCGCGACTCCAGTTTCGGTGAGGTGCCGGTGGTGCGCGGGTGTTGCGCCGCTGCGCTGGTGGCGTGCCCCGCGCGGAGCGGCGCAGCACTCGCGCGAGGCGTGAATGGCGGCGGCGACGCGCCCGGGGCGAGAGCCGGCCGAGCCGCGGAACGACGCGGATGTGGCGACACGCCGCCCGCGACACGCCCGGGTTGCACAATGACCCAACCCTGTGGCAGACTCTTCTAGTTCAACACTTTCGACTGCCGCGCTGCACGCGGTGTCGGGATCACTGCCAGGCAGTGCATAGCTTGTGCCGTTCGCCGTAAAAGGCGCCAGGTGCACAGTTAGGCCGCGGGTAGCAGAACATAGCTCAAACCAACAGCCGGGACAGCTGGGTAAATCCATGCCTTCCCCCACGCGCGAGTGTGGAGAAGCGGGTTGGCTCGGCATGACCGCTCCGCGGCCCTGCCGAAATTGACAGATGAACAGTGGTGCGACAGCAGCAGTGCTACTACGGCGTCCAATGCAGCCCCTCGGGATGTACGAAGCCTTGACAAGAAAGCGAGTTCGACATGGCGGGACAGAAAATCCGCATTCGACTTAAGTCGTATGACCACGAGGTCATCGACATCTCGGCGCGCAAGATCGTCGACACAGTGACCCGCGCGGGTGCGACTGTCGTCGGCCCCGTGCCGCTTCCGACCGAGAAGAACGTGGTGTGTGTCATCCGTTCCCCTCACAAGTACAAGGACAGCCGGGAGCACTTTGAAATGCGCACCCACAAGCGTCTGATCGACATCATTGACCCGACCCCGAAGGCTGTCGACTCGCTCATGCGTCTCGACCTGCCGGCCGACGTCAACATCGAGATCAAGCTCTAGGGCCCGCGATGTCTTACTCAGATACCAAGACCACCAAGGGTCTCCTCGGCAAGAAGCTCGGCATGACGCAGGTGTGGGATGAGAACAACAAGCTCGTTCCCGTCACCGTCATCGAAATCTCGCCTAACGTTGTCACCCAGATCCGCAGCAAGGACATCGACGGTTACGCCGGCGTCCAGATCGCTGCCGGGGCCATCGATCCGCGCAAGGTCAACAAGCCTTCCGCCGGACACTTCGAAAAGGCAGGCGTCACGCCTCGCCGCCACCTCACCGAGCTCCGCACTGCGGATGCCGCTGACTACACCCTGGGTCAGGAGCTCACCGTTGACGGTGTGTTCGCTGCCGGTACCAAGGTCGACGTCATGGGCACCAGCAAGGGCAAGGGTTTCGCCGGTGTTATGAAGCGTCACAACTTCAAGGGTGTTTCCTCCTCTCACGGTTCGCACCGCAACCACCGCAAGCCCGGTTCCATCGGTGCTTCCTCGACCCCGAGCCGTGTCTTCAAGGGCATGCGCATGGCCGGTCGTATGGGTGGCGAGCGCGTCACCGTGCTGAACCTCAAGGTTCACGCCGTGGATGCCGAGAAGGGCCTCCTGCTGGTCAAGGGTGCCGTTCCCGGCGCCAAGGGCCGCCTCGTATTCGTCCGCAATGCAGTGAAGGGAGCCTAGTCGTATGACTACCTCACTCGATCTCATCGACGCCAAGGGTAAGAAGGCCGGCTCCGTTGAGTTGCCCGCCGAAATCTTTGACGTTCAGACCAACGTCCCGTTGATCCACCAGGTCGTCGTCGCGCAGCTCGCTGCCGCACGTCAGGGAACTCACAAGACCAAGCGTCGTGGCGAGGTTTCCGGTTCCGGCCGCAAGCCGTTCAAGCAGAAGGGAACCGGTCGCGCTCGTCAGGGCTCGATCCGCGCCCCTCAGATGACCGGTGGTGGAATCGTTCACGGACCGACCCCGCGTAACTACGAACAGCGCACCCCCAAGAAGATGATCGCGGCAGCACTGCGTGGATCCCTTTCTGACCGCGCCCGTGGCGACCGCCTGCACGTCGTGACCGCACTCTTCAGCGCCGAGACGCCCAGCACCAAGGGCGCCATCGAGCTGCTCAGCCAGATCGCCAGCAGCAAGCACGTGCTGGTCGTCCTGGAGCGCACCGACGAACTGACGCTGCGCAGCATCCGCAACCTGCCGACGGTGCACGTTCTGCCGTGGGACCAGCTGAATGCCTATGACGTTCTCGTCAGCGACGACATCGTCTTCACCAAGGGCGCGTTCGACGCGTTCGTGGCGAGCAAGACCAAGAAGGAAGAGGTGTCCGCATAATGGCTACCCCGATCAACAAGGATCCCCGCGACGTCATCATCGCTCCGGTCGTCTCTGAGAAGAGCTATGGCCTGATCGACGAAGGCAAGTACACCTTCATCGTGGACCCGCGCTCGAACAAGACCGAAATCAAGCTCGCGATCGAAAAGATCTTCAAGGTGGAGGTCGCTTCGATCAACACCATGAACCGCATCGGCAAGACGCGTCGCACGAAGTTCGGTCAGGGCAAGCGCAAGGACACCAAGCGTGCCATCGTCACGCTCAAGTCCGGTTCCATTGACATCTTCACGGCCGTCGGCTAAGCGGCGCGGACTAGAGGAATAAGAAATGGCTATTCGTAAGTTCAAGCCCACGACTCCCGGTCGTCGCGGTTCATCTGTTGCAGACTTCGCAGAGATCACCCGCTCCACGCCGGAGAAGTCCCTGCTTCGCCCCCTGTCCAAGACCGGTGGCCGTAACAACCAAGGTCGCATCACCACCCGTCACATCGGTGGTGGACACAAGCGCCAATACCGTCTGATCGACTTCCGTCGTAACGACAAGGACGGCGTCAACGCCAAGGTTGCTCACATCGAGTACGACCCCAACCGCACGGCGCGCATCGCGCTCCTGCACTTCATGGACGGCTCCAAGCGCTACATCATCGCCCCGAACAAGCTGAACCAGGGCGACATCGTAGAGTCGGGCGCCGGTGCTGACATCAAGCCCGGTAACAACCTGCCGCTGAAGAACATCCCGACCGGTACCATCATCCACGCGGTCGAACTGCGTCCGGGCGGTGGCGCCAAGATGGCCCGCTCCGCCGGATCATCCGTTCGCCTCGTTGCGAAGGATGGCATCTACGCCCAGCTGCGCCTGCCGTCCGGAGAAATCCGCAACGTCGACGCCCGCTGCCGCGCCACGATCGGCGAGGTCGGCAACGCCGAGCAGTCGAACATCAACTGGGGTAAGGCCGGCCGGATGCGCTGGAAAGGCGTTCGCCCGACCGTTCGTGGTGTCGCCATGAACCCGGTTGACCACCCGCACGGTGGTGGTGAGGGTAAGACGTCCGGTGGACGTCACCCCGTCAGCCCTTGGGGCCAGAAAGAAGGGCGTACCCGCCACCCGAACAAGGAAAGCGACAAGCTCATCGTTCGTCGCCGTACCGTCGGCAAGAAGCGTAAGTAGGAGTAGACGATGCCACGCAGTCTCAAGAAAGGCCCGTTCGTTGACGACCACCTGCTTCGCAAGGTTGTCAAGGCGAACGAAGCCAGCAGCAAGAACGTAATCAAGACCTGGTCGCGCCGTTCGATGATCATCCCCGGCATGCTCGGGCACACCATCGCCGTGCACGACGGACGCAAGCACATCCCGGTGTTCGTCACCGAGAGCATGGTCGGGCATAAGCTCGGCGAGTTTGCGCCCACCCGCACCTTCCGTGGACACGTGAAGGACGACAAGAAGGGCCGTCGCCGCTAACGCGGGGACGTGAAGGAGGATAAGAAATGGTGGAGTCGATCGCACGCGTGCGTCACATCCGCGTTACCCCCCAGAAGGCTCGTCGCGTTGTCAACCTGATCCGCGGCAAGCAGGCCTTCGAGGCCCTGGGAATTCTGAAGTTTGCGCCGCAGGGCGCGAGCGACCCGGTGTACAAGCTGGTTGCCTCGGCAATCGCCAACGCGCGAGTCAAGGCTGATGCAGCCAACACCTTCCTCGACGAGCAGGACCTGTTCGTCAGCCAGGCGTTCGTAGACGAGGGTACGACCCTCAAGCGTTTCCAGGCCCGTGCACAGGGTCGCGCATTCCAGATCAAGAAGCGCACGAGCCACATCACGGTTGTGCTCGCCACTCCTGAGGAGGGTACGAAGTAATGGGTCAGAAAGTAAACCCCTATGGCTTCCGTCTGGGAATCACGACCGACCACGTGTCGCGTTGGTTCTCTGACAGCACGAAGCCGGGCCAGCGTTACAGCGACTTCGTCGCTGAAGACGTCAAGATCCGCCGCCTGTTGAGCACCAGTCTCGACCGCGCCGGCGTGTCCCGCATCGAGATCGAGCGCACTCGTGACCGCGTTCGCGTCGACATCCACACCGCCCGTCCGGGCATTGTGATCGGTCGCCGCGGCGCGGAGGCTGAGCGCATTCGCTCCGACCTCGAGAAGCTCACCGCCAAGCAGATCCAGCTGAACATCCTCGAGGTGAAGAACCCCGAGGTCGACGCTCAGCTGGTCGCTCAGGGCATCGCCGAGCAGCTCTCCGCTCGCGTGGCATTCCGCCGCGCGATGCGTAAGGGCCTGCAGGGTGCCCAGCGCGCCGGTGCCAAGGGTGTTCGCATCCAGGTCTCCGGTCGCCTGGGTGGCGCCGAGATGAGCCGTTCGGAGTTCTACCGCGAAGGCCGTGTGCCCCTGCACACTCTGCGCGCGAACATCGACTACGGGTTCTACGAAGCCAAGACCACCTTCGGCCGCATCGGCGTGAAGGTCTGGATCTACAAGGGCGACATCACCAACAAGGAACTCGCTCGCGAGCAGGCCAACGCTAAGTCGACCCGCCCCGAGCGTCGTGACGACCGACCGCGTCGTGCGCCCCGCGCAGAGGCAGCGGCACCGGTTGCAGCAGGAGTTGAGGCATAACCATGTTGATTCCACGCAGAGTCAAGCACCGCAAGCAGCACCACCCGGGCCGTACCGGCCACGCAACCGGTGGTACCGAGCTGTCGTTCGGTGAGTACGGCATCCAGGCCCTCACGCCCGCCTATGTGACCAACCGTCAGATCGAGTCCGCTCGTATCGCGATCACCCGTCACATGAAGCGCGGCGGCAAGGTCTGGATCAACATCTACCCGGACCGCCCGCTCACCAAGAAGCCGGCCGAAACCCGCATGGGTTCCGGTAAGGGTTCCGTCGAGTGGTGGGTTGCCAACGTCAAGCCCGGTCGCGTGCTTTTCGAACTCAGCGGTGTCACTGACATCGTCGCAAAGGAAGCGCTGACCCGCGCTATCCACAAACTGCCCTTGAAGGCACGCATCATCAAGCGCGAGGAGGGCGACGCATAATGGCGATCGGATCCAAGGAGCTCGCCTCAGTCGAGCTCGACACTTTTGAAAACGAGCGGTTGTTCGATGAGCTGAAGAAGGCGAAGGAAGAACTCTTCAACCTTCGCTTCCAGTCGGCCACCGGCCAGCTCGAGAGCCACGGCCGCCTCCGCGCGGTCAAGCGCGACATCGCTCGCATCTACACGGTTCTCCGTGAGCGCGAGTTGGGCATTCGTCCGACTCCCGCACCAGTCGAGGCTCCGGCCAAGGCTGAGAAGAAGACCAAGAAGGCCAAGCCTGCAGTGGAGTCCGTTGACGACTCCGCTGCGGCCGACGCCGCCCAGACGAAGGAGGCCTAGTCATGGCGAAGACTGACGAAAAGGTCGTCGCTGCCGAGGCTGAGGCTCTCGTTCGCGGCTACCGCAAGACGCTGCGTGGTTACGTGACCAGCGACAAGATGGACAAGACCATCGTTGTCGAGGTCGAAGACCGCGTGAAGCACCCCCTGTACGGCAAGGTCATCCGCCGTACGTCCAAGCTGAAGGCTCACGACGAGGCGAACATCGCCGGCGTCGGCGACCTGGTCCTGATCAGTGAGACCCGTCCGCTCAGCGCCTCCAAGCGCTGGCGCCTGGTCGAGATCCTCGAGAAGGCCAAGTAAGCCTCGCGCTTACTTGATAGAAGGGTATAAAAAGTGCTTCAGCAAGAATCACGACTCAAGGTTGCCGACAACACGGGTGCCAAGGAGCTGTTGACCATTCGCGTGCTCGGCGGCTCCGGCCGTCGCTACGCAGGCCTCGGCGACACCATCGTCGCCACGGTCAAGGATGCGATCCCGGGCGGCAACGTCAAGAAGGGCGACGTCGTCAAGGCCGTCGTCGTTCGCGTCAAAAAGCAGACCCGTCGTTCAGACGGTTCGTACATCAAGTTCGATGAGAACGCCGCAGTGATTTTGAAGAACGAAGGTGACCCCCGCGGCACCCGAATCTTCGGACCGGTCGGTCGCGAGCTTCGCGACAAGAAGTTCATGAAGATCATCTCGCTGGCACCGGAGGTTATCTAAATCATGGCCAGACTCAAAAAGGGTGACCTCGTAGAGGTCATCACCGGCCGCACCCAGGCCCGCGGCGGAGACCGTGGCAAGCAGGGCAAGGTCATTGCCATCCTGGTGGAGAAGAACAGGGTCCTCGTTGAGGGCATCAACTTCGTCACCAAGCACGTTCGCGTGGGCCAGACCCAGCGCGGCACCAAGACCGGCGGCATCGAGACCATGGAGGCGCCGATTCACGTGTCCAACGTGGCCCTCGTCGACCCGGAGACCAAGAAGCCGACTCGCGTCGGATTCCGCCTCGAAGAAGTAACGAAGGACGGCGTCACCAAGACGGTCCGCATCCGTTACGCCAAGAAGTCAGGGAAGGACCTCTGATGACCGACACTTCAGTTGCAGCAGCAGAAGCGCCCGTTGAGGCCGCCCTGCCGCGTCTCAAGCAGAAGTACCGCGATGAGATCATGGCCCAGCTCAGCAAGGACCTCGGCTTCACCAACGTTCACCAGATTCCGAACCTGGTCAAGATCGTTGTGAACATGGGTGTCGGCGAGGCAGCACGCGACGGCAAGATCATGGATGGCGCCGTCTCCGACCTCACCAAGATCACCGGTCAGAAGCCGCAGGTCACCAAGGCCCGTAAGTCGATCGCGCAGTTCAAACTGCGTGAAGGACAGCCCATCGGCACGCACGTCACACTTCGTGGCGACCGCATGTGGGAGTTCCTCGACCGGCTCCTGAGCCTGGCGCTTCCGCGCATCCGCGACTTCCGTGGTCTGAGCGACAAGCAGTTCGATGGCAGCGGTAACTACACCTTCGGTCTCACCGAGCAGGTCATGTTCCACGAGATCGACCAGGACCGGATCGACCGTATCCGCGGTATGGATATCACGGTTGTGACGACGGCCAAGAACAACGAAGAAGGCCGCGCGCTGCTCAAGGCGCTGGGCTTCCCGTTCAAGACGGCCGAAAACACCAAGTAAAGTAGCTCTTTGGCTCTTGTAGTACAAATCCGGGGCTGGACAACCGTCCAGCCCCACCACGACCAAGGTCGTCACCCGTGTAACGGATGAACGAAACCAGGCGAGAAAGGCACCACAAATGACAATGACAGATCCGGTCGCAGACATGCTGACCAGACTGCGCAACGCTAACTCGGCGTTCCACGACACCGTGTCCATGCCGCACAGCAAGCTCAAAGCGAACATCGCAGACATTCTCAAGGCCCAGGGTTACATCTCGGCGTGGGATGTCAAGGATGCAGTGGTCGGCAAGACCCTCACGCTCAACCTCAAGTTCGGTCCGAACCGCGAGCGTTCCATCGTCGGCATCAAGCGGGTTTCCAAGCCCGGCCTGCGCGTGTACGCGAAGTCGACCGAAATCCCCACCGTTCTCGGTGGTCTCGGCGTTGCCATCCTGTCCACCTCCAGCGGTCTGCTCACCGACCGCCAGGCTGAGAAGAAGGGCGTAGGCGGAGAAGTTCTCGCCTACGTGTGGTAGCCGACAATGTCACGTATTGGAAGACTTCCCATCCCGATTCCCGCGGATGTCACGGTCGCCACTGAAGGCCAGCGCGTCAATGTCAAGGGTCCGAAGGGCGAGCTCGCGCTCACCGTCGCGAACCCCATCGAGGTCAAGATCGAGGACGGCCACGTCGTCGTCACACGCCCGAACGACGAGCGCAACTCGCGTTCGCTGCACGGACTGACTCGCACGCTGATCGCAAACCAGATCATCGGGGTGACGGTGGGTTACACCAAGTCTCTCGAGATCGTCGGTACCGGTTACCGCGTCGCCCAGAAGGGCAGCTCGATCGAGTTCGCCCTCGGCTTCTCGCACCCGGTCCTCGTCGAGGCACCTGCCGGCATCACCCTCACCGTGGAGAGCGTCAACCGCCTCACGGTCGGTGGCATCGACAAGCAGGCTGTCGGCGAGGTCGCCGCCAACATCCGTAAGATTCGCAAGCCGGAGCCCTACAAGGGCAAGGGTGTGCGTTACGCCGGCGAGATTGTTCGCCGCAAGGCCGGAAAGAGTGGTAAATAACCATGGGTCTCGGAACTAGAGGTAAGAGCAAGGCCGCTGCCCGCGGACGCAGGCATGCACGTCTTCGCAAAAAGATCGAGGGGACCGCGCTTCGTCCGCGTCTCGTCGTGACCCGTTCGGCTCGCCACGTGTTCGTGCAGGTCGTCGATGACAGCAAGGGTTTCACCCTTGCTTCGGCGTCCACGCTCGAAGACGGTCTGCGCACCTTCGATGGTGACAAGACCGCCAAGGCCCGCAAGGTCGGCGAACTCGTCGCCGAGCGTGCGAAGGCCGCCGGCATCGACGCTGTCGTATTTGACCGTGGCGGAAGCAAGTACGCAGGACGCGTCGCTGCGATCGCCGATGGAGCTCGAGAGGGTGGATTGAACCTGTGAGCACTGAAACCGCTAGCACAGCAACCAAGGAGACCGTGGTGGCCGCAGAGGCACCCGTCGAAACCGCTGCCTCAACGGCACCTGCCCAGAACGAGCCTCGTGAGGCTCGTCGTGGCGGTCGTGAGCGCAACCCGAACAAGGACCGCGGAAGCCGCGATGCCGACAAGAGCCAGTTCCTGGAGCGCGTCGTCACCATCAACCGCGTTTCCAAGGTGGTGAAGGGTGGTCGTCGCTTCAGCTTCACCGCTCTCGTCGTCGTCGGTGACGGAAACGGCCTCGTCGGCGTCGGATACGGCAAGGCCCGCGAGGTGCCGACCGCCATTTCCAAGGGCGTCGAAGAAGCGAAGAAGAACTTCTTCCGCGTTCCCCGCGTCGGTCTGACGATCCCGCACCCCGTGCAGGGTGAAGCCGCAGCCGGCGTCGTCCTGCTGCGTCCCGCCGCCGCCGGTACCGGCGTTATCGCCGGTGGCCCGGTGCGCGCCGTTCTCGAGTGCGCGGGCATCCACGATGTCCTCAGCAAGTCGCTCGGTTCGTCGAACACCATCAACATCGTTCACGCCACGGTCGAGGCCCTGCACCAGCTCGAAGAGCCGCGTGCAGTTGCGGCTCGTCGTGGCCTCGCGTACGAAGACGTCGCTCCGGCGCGCTTCCTGCGTGCCGACGCCGCCGCAGCAGCAGCTGCAGCGGCAGCAAAGGCAGGTGCCTGATGGCTCGCCTCAAAGTGACACAGATCAAGTCCAAAATTAGTGAGAAGCAGAACCAGCGCGACACGCTTCGCAGCCTGGGTCTCAAGCGCATTGGCGCAGTCACGATTCGCGAGGACAACTCGCAGAACCGTGGCTACGTCAACACCGTTGCTCACCTCGTAAAGGTCGAGGAGATTGACTAATGGCTGACGAGAAGGAAGCTGCCACGGCAGCCGCCAAGCCCGCCACTGCACAGAAGGCAGCCCCCAAAAAGGCTGCCTCCGCCAAGGTCGCAGTGAAGGCTGCTCCGACCGAGAAGCGCGAGCAGGTTCTGAAGGTTCACCACCTTCGCCCCGCCCCCGGAGCCAAGAAGTCGCGCATGCGTGTCGGTCGTGGTGAAGGATCCAAGGGTAAGACCGCCGGCCGTGGAACCAAGGGTACGAAGGCGCGCTACAACGTGCGCATCGGGTTTGAGGGTGGCCAGATGCCGCTGCACATGCGTACTCCGAAGCTGCGCGGGTTCAAGAACCCGTTCCGCGTCGAGTACCAGGTCGTCAACCTCGAGAAGCTCGCCGAGCTTTACCCGAACGGCGGCGATGTAACCATCGCCGACCTGGTCGCCAAGGGTGCCGTTCGCGACAACGAGAAGGTCAAGGTTCTCGGCAATGGTGACATTGCGGTTAAGCTGAACATTGCAGTGGATAAGGTCTCCGGCTCAGCAGAGCAGAAGATCGTCGCTGCGGGTGGCTCAATCAAGTAAGTCCGTAGACGCTGAGCGAGCTTGTCGAGGCCACCAATCGAAATCTTTCGATGCTGGTCTCGACAAGCTCGTTTTTCACGTTATTAACTGGAGGCATTGTGTTCAGCGCCATCGCGCGGATATTCCGCACACCCGACCTGCGCAGGAAAATCGGGTTCAGCTTGGGTATCGTTGCCCTGTTCCGACTGGGCTCGTTCATCCCTGCCCCCTTCGTCGACTTCGGAAACGTTCAATCGTGTCTGGCGGCGAACCAGGACGCCAGCGGCCTCTATGAGCTCGTCAACCTCTTCAGCGGCGGCGCGCTGCTGCAACTGTCGGTCTTCGCGCTCGGCATCATGCCGTACATCACGGCCTCGATCATCGTGCAGCTCCTGCGCGTGGTCATCCCACATTTTGAGACACTGCACAAGGAAGGCGCGTCCGGACAGGGCACGCTCACCCAGTACACTCGGTACCTCACCATCGCCCTCGCGATCCTTCAGTCGACGACGCTGATCACGGTGGCCCGCAGCGGAGCGCTCTACGGCACGTCCGCCAGCGCCGAGTGCTCGCAGCTGCTCACCAACGACGCCTGGTACGCCATCATGCTCATGGTCATCACCATGACCGCCGGCACCGGCCTGATCATGTGGATGGGTGAGCTCATCACCGAGCGCGGCATCGGCAACGGCATGTCACTGTTGATCTTCACCTCGATCGCAGCCCTCTTTCCGGGATCGCTCGCCTCCATCGGGCAGCAGAAGGGCCTCGACATCCTGATGATTGTGATCGCGGTCGGTCTGGTCGTGGTCGCCGCGGTGGTCTTCGTCGAGCAGTCCCAGCGTCGCATCCCGGTGCAGTACGCCAAACGGATGGTCGGACGCCGCACCTACGGCGGGAACAACACGTACATCCCGATCAAGGTGAACATGGCCGGCGTCGTGCCCGTCATTTTTGCGTCGTCACTGCTGTACCTTCCGGCCCTGATCGCGCAGTTCAACCAGCCGGCGGCCGGACAGGCGCCGGCAGCGTGGGTCACCTGGGTCACCAACAACCTCACGCAGGGCAACGATCCGCTCTACATGGCGCTGTACTTCCTCCTCATCGTCGGATTCACCTACTTCTATGTCGCGATCACCTTCAACCCCGAAGAGGTCGCCGACAACATGAAGAAGTACGGCGGATTCATCCCGGGCATCCGTGCCGGTCGTCCGACCGCCGAGTACCTGGACTTCGTTCTCACCCGGGTGACGCTGCCCGGTGCCCTGTACCTTGGCCTGATCGCCCTGCTGCCGCTGATCGCGTTCTCCGCGATCGGAGCCGACCAGAACTTCCCGTTCGGCGGCGCCAGCATCCTGATCGTGGTCGGTGTCGGACTCGAGACGGTCAAACAGATCGACGCGCAACTCCAGCAGCGCCACTACGAAGGGCTTCTCCGATGACCCGTTTGCTGCTGATCGGCCCGCCCGGCGCGGGCAAGGGAACTCAGGCCGAGCGCCTGTCCGAGGCCTTCGACGTTCCGGCCATCTCCACCGGTGACATCTTCCGCTTCAACGTGAAGAACGACACCGAGCTGGGTCTTCAAGTCAAGGCGTTCATGGATGCCGGCGCGTACGTGCCCGATTCCCTCACCAACGCGATCGTGTCCGATCGGTTGCAGCAGCCCGACGCCACCGGGGGATTCCTGCTGGACGGCTACCCGCGCACGCAGGAGCAGGTTCTGGAACTGGACCGGTTGCTGGAGGCCGACGGTGACGCACTCGACGCCGTCGTGCTTATCGTCGCCGACACCGAAGAGGTCGTCGCCCGACTCCTCAAGCGTGCCGCCGAGCAGGGGCGTGCGGACGACACCGCTGACGTCATCCGGCACCGCCTCTCCGTCTACGAGGAGCAGACATCTCCTCTGATCGACGTTTACTCCTCCCGCGGTCTCGTGGTCACGGTCGACGGCCTCGGTGCCGTCGACGAAGTGACCGGGCGCATCCTCGCGGCTCTGACCGGGCGCGGACTCTCCGTGCCCGTCACCAGCGTGCCCGTCACCAGCGTGCCCGTCACCAGCGGAGACGCAGCCAGCGCCTCCTAACCCGGTCGTGCACGCCCAGCGTGCGCGTCCTCAGCAGTTTGCAGAGATCTTCACGATGAGCCTTCGACGATCCATCTACAAGTCGCCGGCGCAGATGCGGTTGATGATCGCGCCCGGACTGGCCACGGCCGCATCCCTGGATGCGGCCCGGGCGGCCATCCGGGTCGGTGCGACCACCCTCGAGCTCGACGCGGCCGCCGAGGCGGCCATCGTGGCTCGAGGCGGCCTGCCGAACTTCAAGCTGGAGCAGGGCTACCACCACACGGTTTGCGCGTCCGTCAACGAGGATGTCGTGCACGGCATCCCGGGGGCTCGCGTGCTCGCCGCCGGCGACATCGTGTCGATCGACAGCGGTGCCATCATCGACGGCTGGAACGGCGACGCGGCCTTCTCCTTCGTGATTCCGGACCCGGCCCGGCCCGAGGTCGTCGCCGAGCGCGAGAAACTGTCGCACGTCACGGAGCAGTCGCTGTGGCACGGGATCGCCCGGCTCGCGGTGGCGCGTCACCTCAACGAGGTCGGCGATGCCATCGAGGACTACGTCGAGTCTCAGGGGGACTACGGAATCCTCACCGACTATGTCGGTCACGGCATCGGCCGGTCCATGCACGAGGCCCCGCCCGTGTTCAACTATCGCGTTCGCCAGAAGGGTCCGGACGTGACGCCCGGTCTCGTGATCGCGATCGAGCCCATGGTCGTCATGGGGTCCATCGAGACGTTCGTGCGCGACGACGACTGGACCGTCGCCACCAGCGACGGCCTGGCCGCCGCGCACTGGGAGCACAGCGTGGCCGTGCACAAGGACGGCATCTGGGTGCTCACCGCCGCCGACGGCGGCGCTGCGGGGCTGGCCCCGCTCGGCATCACGCCCGTTCCGCTCCCGTAGCCGCACACGGCCCGAACCAGCCGCACACGGAACGTCGGATCTCACCGCACTGCGTGGACGCCGTTCCGCACGCGAAACGTCGTGCGCGATGCCAAACCAATTCGACGGAGATTTTGGGTCAAACACCCGTTTTCGTGCCCGAAAGCGGTGTTTTGGGCAGAATCTCCGTCGAATTCGTTCGGGGTGAGTCGATCCCGGGCTCCGGACTCGTACGAGACGGCGGTTGCAGCGCGCATCCACCCCGCGCTGCGGTCAACTTCTCGCCTGTCCGAGAAATGGACCAATCGCCACTCACCCGCCACCCGCGATCGCCCCTCACCCGCGGCAATCGGAACCCGCTCCCGGAGCCACACACGGCCTGAACCAGCCGCGCTCGGGGGCGGGGATCTGGTCTCTCCGGGACTCCGGAGGCGGGAGGATGGAGGAGAGGGCAAACCGTCCGTCGCGGCTCAGGGAAAGAGCGATTCCATGAAGATTCTCATCGTCTGCGGTGCTGGCGCCTCCAGTGCCTTTGTTGCACATCGGGTTCGGCACACGGCCGCGGCCCGCGGTCTGGATGTCCACGTCTTCGCGGGGAGCGAATCGGATCTGCCGGCCTCCCTCGGCCCGGTCGACGTGCTTCTGGTGGGTCCCCACCTGGCACCCCGGTTTGAGAAGATCCGCCTTCAGGCCGTGCACGCCGGGGTCGGCATCGCCCTGCTGGAGGAGACCGTCTTCGCCTCGCAGAACGGCGACGAAGCGCTCGATGCCGCGATCTATGCGTACAAGACGCGTGACTGGGCTGAAACGAAGAAGTAGCCCGACCGGTGGCCTACTGGTCCATCAGGTGCACGAGCTCGTCGATGAAGGATGCGAAGTCCACCGACCGCTTGACCAGCCGCTGCACGTCGGCCCGGTCTGAGAAGACCTCCACGAACTGGTCGAAGACGGTCTGGAAGCTCTTGCGCCCGGCGGCGCTGAAAGCGACCATCGCCACCACGTTGACGCGGTTCTCGCCCCACGCCATGGGTGTGTCGTTGATCACGACGGCGATCGAGGTACGGATTGCCGTCATCGACATCGAGTGCGGCACCGCCACGTTGTCCGTGAACGCCGTCGACGACATGAGCTCGCGCTCGATCGCGCCGTCGATGTAGCTCTCGTCGATATCGCCGTGTGCGATCATCCGTTCGCCGAGAGCGCGGATCATCGCGGTCTCGTCAGCGGCGTGGAAGTTGTGCGCGAACAGGGACTCGTCGAAGAATTGCAGCAGCTCGTCCTTGAGAGCGGCGCGACGGCGAAGACGGCGGATGCGGCTGGCGGCCTTCCGCACGCGGTCGATGTCGGCCTCGGTCAGGAACGGCTGGATCACGATGACGGCCTCGGCCGGCGACTGCGGTTCGATGGTGGAGAGCACGAGTTTCGCATCCAGGGCCTTCCAGTCGACGTCGCTGCGGGTGACCACCGACACAACTTCGAGCTCGTCACCGAGGACCCGCTCGATCCGTTCGCGCAGCAGCACGTGCATGTCGTAATAGTTCGGGCAGATCAGAGCGCACGTGACCAGGTCCTCGCGCCGGGACTGCTGCTGAAGGTGGGCACCGACGTGCATCGCGATGTACGCGATCTCATCGTCGTTGATCACGATCTGCTCCTGCCGCTGCAACTGGCTGGCGATGTAGACGGCGACCTCATAGATCATCGGGTAGGACGTCTTGATCGACCTGGTGAGCGGGTTGTGCGAGTACGAGCGGTCTGTCGCCCGGTTGATCAGGTTGCGCACGTGCAGCGTGAGCCTCACGATGAAGTTCTCCTCCGCGAGGTCCAGCAGGAACTCGTCCCCGGCCTGGCCGACGATCCGGCGCACGGCGTCGAGATCTTCGGGGCGGACGAAGCTCTCGATCAGAACCTGCGCCGGCTGGTCCTGCCCGGGTGTGATCACCCGGGTCTTGAGCAGGAGTGCGATGTAGTCGAGGTCACCGTCACCCAGTTCGACGTGGAAGTGGCGCCCGATCAGCCCGGAGAGGGCGAGGGTCATCGCGTCGGGGGAGCCGACGGATGCCGCGGTCTCGGCCACCACGGGGGAGGTGCGCCTCGTGACCCGGTCGATGGCGATGGCGACATGGAGTAGAACGTCGTTGGTGCCGTACTCGTTGACGAAATACCCCTGCGAGTCGAGCATCGTGATCAGATCCGTCTTGAACTCTCCGAGGCTCTCGGAGGCGAACTCGCGCTGAATCGCCTCGAGTTCGAGCAGACCGCGCGAACTCTCCTCGCGGAACAGCCGGCTGAGCAGCCTCCGCCGGTCGGTCTCGGAGCCGGCGAGCGTGACCACGCTGCCGTGGCGGGTGAGCGTGAGCCCGGTGGCGGGCAGTAGCTGCCGCACCTTGGTCAGGTCGGAGTCGATCGTGGAGTCGCTGACGAACAGCTCGGCGGACAGAGCGTAGACGTCGAGCCCCTCGTGGGACTCCGTGAGCCGGCGCACCAAAGCGTAAAGGCGATCCGTCGGGGTCTCGGCTTCGTCCGAGTGAATGCGCCCCCTGGCGCGGAACACGGCGAACGCCTCGAGGTCCAGCCGGTACCCGGCCGGCCCCGACTCGATGATCTCGAGCGGCCCGGCTGCCAGTTTCAGGTTCGTGACGTAGCTGCGCACGGTTCGGGGCGTGACGCCCAGGAGGTCGGCAAGCTCGCCGGCGGTAACCCAGGCCGGTGTCTGCGACAGAAAATCCAGCATCCGTGTCTGTTTGTCGCTCATCGCATGAAACTCCCAAGTAAAAAGCAAGTCTCCCACGCCGCTCCCGGCCGGATCTCTGCCACGAGATTTCCGGGGGTGCGGAAAAGTCTCTGGTGGCCCCGCACGACCACCTTGGTCAGACTTGAATAAGTCGCAACGTGACGGGGCAACTCCTCATCGCATCCCTACGAAAGGCAGAGAAATGACGACGACGTCAGCTACCAAGACCAAGAGCGGAGGAACCCGTGTGCACGTTCAGCGCTTCGGAACCTTCCTCAGCGGAATGGTCATGCCCAACATCCCTGCATTCATCGCGTGGGGATTGATCACCGCATTCTTCATTCCGACCGGTTGGACCCCGAACGCGACCTTGGAAACGCTCGTCGGACCGATGATCGTGTACTTGCTGCCGCTCCTGATCGCCAACACCGGTGGCCGGATGGTCTACGGAACGCGTGGTGCGGTCATCGCCTCGATCGCGACCATGGGTGTCATCGTGGGCAGCGAGATCCCGATGTTCATCGGCGCCATGATCGTCGGCCCGGGATCGGCGTACCTCCTGAAGAAGCTTGACAGCCTCTGGGCCGGCAAGATCAAGCCCGGGTTCGAGATGCTGGTCGACAACTTCGCGTCCGGCATCCTCGGAATGATCCTCGCGCTGGGTGCGTTCTTCGGAATCGCCCCGCTCGTGACCGGGATCAGCAATTTCCTCGAGATGATCGTCGACTGGCTCGTCTCCAACAGCCTGCTGCCCATCGCCAGCATCTTCATCGAGCCCGGCAAGATCCTGTTCCTCAACAACGCCATCAACCATGGCGTGCTCACGCCGATCGGTGTGCAGCAGGTTGCTGAAAACGGCCAGTCGGTGCTGTTCCTGCTGGAGGCGAACCCCGGCCCCGGCTTGGGCATCCTGCTCGCCTTCTCCTTCTTCGGAGTCGGCATCGCACGGGCAAGCGCACCGGGCGCCATCATCATCCACTTCTTCGGCGGCATCCACGAGATCTACTTCCCGTACGTGCTGATGAAGCCGGCACTGCTCCTCGCCGCAGTCGGCGGCGGCATGACCGGTGTCGCCATCAACGTGGCCTTCGCAACCGGCCTGCGCGCCCCAGCCTCACCCGGCAGCATCATCGCTATCCTGATCCAGACCGCCCCGGGTAGCTACGTCGGCGTCATCCTCTCCGTCATCGGCGCAGCCACGGTGTCATTCCTGATCGCAGCCGTCATCCTCCGTGCTAGCCGCAAGCGCGACCTGACCGCCGGCGATACCGGTGACATGGCCGAGGCCATCGCCAAGACCGAAGCGAACAAGGGCAAGGCCAGCACCATCCTCGGCGGCCTCGGAGCCTCCGGCACTTCGGCCACCGCCGCTCGCCGTGTCAAGAACATCATCTTCGCGTGCGACGCCGGAATGGGCTCCAGCGCCATGGGCGCTTCGGTGCTGCGTAACAAGATCAAGAAGGCCGGTCTCGACGGCATCACCGTGACCAACCAGGCGATCGCGAACCTCGACGGCACGGCCGACCTGGTCATCACGCACCAGGACCTGACCGCCCGGGCCCAGTCGAAGTCTCCTGACTCGACGCATGTCTCGGTCGAGAATTTCATGAACAGCCCGAAATACGATGACGTCGTCGCCCTGATTCAGGGCCAGGCGGCCGAGGAGGTAGCGCGATGACCGACCGCATTCTGGAACTGGGCAACGTCGTGGCCGCGGGGTCGGCCACCACGAAGCTCGACGCAATCCGTGAGGCCGGCGCCCTGCTCGTCACCGCAGGCGCCGTGCGCGAAAACTACGTCGACTCGATGTTCGACCGCGAAGCCAGCGTGTCGACCTATATGGGAAATTTCCTGGCGATCCCGCACGGGACCAACGACGCCAAGGAGTCGATCGTCCGGTCGGCCCTGTCGCTCGTGCGTTACGCCGAACCGATCGATTGGAACGGCCAGCAGGTGCGTTTCGCCGTCGGGATCGCGGGGCTCAACAATGAGCACCTCGAAATCCTGCAGAAGATCGCGATCGTCTTCTCGGACGAGGACGAAGTGCAGAAATTGATTGACGCCGTCACAGCAGAGGACATCTTCATGCTCCTCGAGGAGGTAAACGCAGAATGAAGGCCATTCACTTCGGTGCAGGGAACATCGGCCGCGGATTTGTCGGCCTCCTGCTTCACGATGCCGGATACGAGGTTGTCTTCGCCGATGTGAATGTCTCCCTGATCGACGCTTTGCAGGCTGCCGGCAGCTACGCCGTGCACGAGGCAGGGGAAGTGTCGACCACCCGCGTGGTCGACACTTTCCGGGCCATCAACAGCGCCACGGATGAGGCCGCACTGATCGACGAGATCGCGACGGCCGATATCGTCACCACCGCGGTCGGCCCCACCGTCCTCCGCTTCGTGGCACCGGTCATCGCGGCCGGACTGGGGCGGCGGTCGGCCGAGTTGCCGCCCCTGGCCGTGATGGCGTGCGAGAACGCCATCAACGCCACGGATGTCCTCGCCGAACAGCTCTGGGCCAACGTGCCGGAGCCGGAGCGAGCGGCTGTGGCCGAGCGCGTCGTCTTCGCCAACACGGCAGTCGACCGCATCGTGCCCGGCCAGGCCGAGAGCGACGGCATCGACGTAACCGTCGAGGCCTTCTACGAGTGGGTCATCGAGCAGGGCGCCTTCAACGGCGCCGTGCCGGTCATCCCGGGTGCGACTTTCGTCGACAATCTCGCGCCGTATATCGAGCGCAAGCTGTTCACGGTGAACACCGGACACGCGACCGTCGCCTACCTCGGCGGTGTCGCCGGGGCTTCCAAGATCTCCGACGCGCTCCTGGTGCCGGCGGTGCTGGACGGCGTCCGAGCGGTACTCGAGGAAACCTCGGCCCTGCTCCTGGCCAAGCACGGCCTCGACGTAGACGCCCAGCGCGCCTACCGGGAGAAGATCCTGGTGCGCTTCGCCAACCCGTCCCTGCCCGACACGGTAGAGCGCGTCGGCCGCCAGCCGCTGCGCAAGCTCAGCCGCCACGAACGGTTCATCGGCCCTGCCGCCGAGATCGCCGAACACGGCACTCGCCCGGTCGCGCTGCTCGCAGCCGTCGAAGCCGCACTCCGGTTCGACGTCGCCGACGATGAGCAGAGCGCCCTGCTGCAACGGATGCTGCGCGACGAGACAGCCGAATCGTTCACCGCGTCGGTGTGCGGTCTGGACGTCGCGCATCCGCTGTTCGCCGACGTGGTCCTGGTCGTGGCCGCGGTGCAGAAGGCCCTCTGAGCGGAGAATCCCGCGAAGGATTATAGGGAAGAATTGCCAAAAGGCAACTCCGTACCATAGAGTAAATCCTTGGTGCCTTGTGCGCACGTATGCGGCGTATCAGTGCACCACAATCCACGCACGACCAGCAATCAATACCCTAGCGATAGTGAGTTATGGCCAAAAAAGACGGTGTCATCGAAATCGAGGGCGCGGTAGTCGAAGCTCTTCCCAACGCGATGTTTCGCGTCGAGTTGAGCAACGGCCACAAAGTTCTTGCCCACATTTCAGGCAAGATGCGTCAGCACTACATCCGTATTCTCCCGGAGGATCGTGTGATCGTGGAGCTGAGCCCGTACGACCTGACTCGCGGCCGGATCGTTTACCGCTACAAGTAGAGAGTGCTGTAAGTAACGGCCCGAGGCGTTCCTGGGGTACGAAGACAGCGAATACAAGGACACACCATGAAGGTCAAGCCCAGCGTCAAGAAGATCTGCGACAAGTGCAAGGTCATCCGCCGTAATGGCAACGTGATGGTCATCTGCGAGAACCCTCGTCACAAGCAGCGTCAGGGCTGATCTCGACAGGCTCGATCACGGTCGAGTCGGTCGAGATGCAACTGAATACAGAAAATAGCAGTGCCGGGAACCCTTCGGGGGGACACCATCGGTTGGAGGCCGATGAACAGGCACTGTCACAGACCTCCACTCATATACAGGAGAAGCCACAATGGCACGTCTAGCCGGCGTTGATATTCCTCGCGATAAGCGCGTGGAAGTTGCACTGACTTACATCTTTGGTGTTGGCCGCACGAGGGCACTCAAGACCCTCGCCGACACTGAAATCGATGGAAACATCCGAGTCAAGGACCTGAGTGACGAGCAGCTCGTCGCCCTCCGTGACTACATCGAAGGAACCTTCAAGGTTGAGGGTGACCTCCGCCGTGAGGTTGCCGCTGACATCCGCCGCAAGGTCGAGATCGGCAGCTACGAGGGCATCCGCCACCGCAAGGGCCTGCCCGTTCGTGGCCAGCGCACCAAGACCAACGCTCGCACCCGCAAGGGCCCGAAGCGCACCGTAGCCGGCAAGAAGAAGGCGCGCTAGGCCTCGGCCTGGCCCGTCTCGCCTTTAGGATTCAGGAGAAATTCATGGCAGCACCAAAGTCGGCCGTTCGGAAGCCGCGCAAGAAAGAAAAGAAGAACGTCGCTGTGGGCCAGGCCCACATCAAGAGCACCTTCAACAACACCATCGTCTCGATCACTGACACCACCGGTGCGGTCATCAGCTGGGCGTCCTCGGGTGGAGTCGGCTTCAAGGGTTCGCGCAAGTCGACCCCGTTCGCCGCGCAGCTGGCTGCCGAGTCGGCTGCCCGCCAGGCGCAGGAGCACGGCATGAAGAAGGTTGACGTCTTCGTCAAGGGACCGGGATCGGGCCGCGAGACCGCGATCCGTTCGCTCCAGGCCGCCGGCCTCGAGGTCGGTTCGATCAACGACGTCACCCCCCAGGCGCACAACGGATGCCGTCCGCCCAAGCGTCGTCGCGTCTAACCAACCGGCATCTCGCCATCGGCCGGGCCCGTCACAAGACGGGCCCGGCTGTGGCGGGTCGTGGGGCATCACCCCTCCCTCGTTCGACGATGTGCTCGATTGTCGGGCTTGTCGAGAGACACACAACTCAAAACCTCGCCACGCAAGTGTCATATAGCGGACACTTAGCCGAAAGGAATCAACAGTGCTTATTGCACAGCGCCCCACGCTCACCGAAGAGAACATCTCGGAGTTCCGATCCAGGTTCGTCATCGAACCTCTTGAGCCTGGTTTCGGTTACACCCTCGGCAACTCGATGCGCCGCACCCTCCTGTCATCGATCCCCGGAGCCGCTGTCACCAGCATCCGGATCGACGGTGTGCTGCACGAGTTCAGCACCGTTCCCGGTGTCAAGGAAGACGTCACCGAGATCATCCTCAACATCAAGGGCCTCGTCATCTCCAGCGAGCACGACGAGCCCATCACCGCGTACCTGCGCAAGCAGGGTGCCGGCCAGGTCACGGCCGCCGACATCTCGGCTCCGGCCGGTGTCGAGGTGCACAACCCCGAGCTGGTCATCGCCACGCTGAACGACAAGGCCAAGTTCGAACTCGAACTGACCATCGAACGCGGCCGCGGCTACGTGTCGGCCACCCAGAACCGCAACGAGTACTCTGAGGCCGGCCAGATTCCGGTTGACTCGATCTACTCGCCCGTGCTCAAGGTGACCTACCGTGTCGAGGCAACTCGTGCCGGTGAGCGCACCGACTTCGACCGCCTCGTCGTTGACGTGGAGACCAAGTCGGCCATTTCGCCTCGCGACGCCATCGCATCCGCCGGTCGTACGCTGACCGAGTTGTTCGGTCTGGCCCGTGAGCTGAACACCGCCGCCGAGGGCATCGAAATCGGCCCCGCGCCGGTCGATGTCGTGCTGTCGACCGAGCTGTCGATTCCGATCGAAGACCTCGATCTGTCGGTTCGCTCGTACAACTGCCTCAAGCGCGAGGGCATCAACAACGTCAGCGAACTGGTCGCCCTCTCGGAGACCCAGCTGATGAACATCCGCAACTTCGGACAGAAGTCGGTGGATGAGGTCAAGGACAAGCTCGTTGAGCTCGGACTGTCCCTGAAGGACTCGGTGCCCGGATTCGACGGCGCCCACTTCTACAGCGGCTACGACGAAGAAACCATCTAAAGCAGTCGTTCAGACTGACTTTCGACTTTGATACTGGAGATAACCAATGCCTACCCCCACTAAGGGAGCCCGCCTCGGAGGCGGACCGGCCCACGAGCGCCTCATGCTCGCCAACCTGGCCGCATCCCTATTCACCCACAAGTCCATCAAGACGACCGAGACGCGCGCCAAGCGCCTGCGTCCGGTCGCCGAGCGACTGATCACCTTCGCAAAGAAGGGTGACCTGCACGCCCGTCGTCGCGTGCTTGCCACTATCGGCGACAAGACCGTCGTGCACGAGCTCTTCACCGAGATCGCACCTCAGGTTGCCCTTCGTGAGGGCGGTTACACCCGCATTACGAAGCTCGGCTTCCGCAAGGGCGACAACGCTTCGATGGTACAGATGGAGCTCGTTCTCGAGCCCGTCACCCCGAAGGTCAAGCGCTCCTTCGCCAAGGCTGCTTCCAAGCCCGCCGCGGCAGCGCCCGATGCCGAGGCTCCGGCCGAGGTCGTCGTCGAGGATGCTGCTGTCGAAGCTGACGTCGTCGAGGATGATGTCGCTGCCGCTGAGGAATCCAAGTAAGCACTCTGCGCTGTATCGGCTCAACTGAATCGCTGTGTTGAATTGAGAGGGGCCCGACTTCGGTCGGGCCCCTCTCTGTGCCCCGGCGACGGGCTAGCTGTTGTTCCCACTGACGTTGTGAGCACGGTTGATGGGTGATTTGCCGCCGATGCCTGTATGGGGTCTGTGGTGATTGTAGCTATGGATCCAGTC
>NZ_SOFV01000029.1:0-1277 GCF_004402465.1 Cryobacterium sp. TMT2-14
CACCTGATCGGCATTCAGTGACGACGCCTCGGTGAGCAGCGCCGCCAGGGCCACCCCGAGCTTCTCCGCGGTAACTGCCGCATCGATCTGGCCGAGCCCGGCCCGGATCGCCTCGGCCGCGTCAACCGAGAGCGTGCCGGCGGTGACGGCCCGGGCGATCGGCGCCTGCCACGGCACCTTCGCCTCGACCTCGGCGACCTCGGCGGCATCCCTGTCGGGCGAGGACAGCGCCGCCTCGACGAGCCTGTCGGCCGCCTCGGCATCGGCCATCATGGTGCCGACCGCCACCAGCTTGTACGCGTCGCCCTTCGACGAGCCGGTCGAGTTCTGAATCAGGGCCTCCGGGGAGAGATACCCCTGCTGCGCCGCCAAACCCGAGTGCCCGAGCTCCGGTCGGGAACGCTCGGCGATGGTCGCCGCCATCCAGGCAGCATAGGTATCGACGAGACGGCGGATCGAAGCGATTCGCTTCTGACCGGCCAACACCTCGGCATCAGGAAGGGCCGAGAAGTCAGCGCATGACGAGCCCAGCAGGGCCACGGCATCGGCCGCCTGCCTGAGGTCTTCCGCGAGGTTGGTCATGTTACGAGGATACNCGAGGATACCTCATTGCGTACACATAGTCGAGTGTTCGTCAGATGGGTGCGGATTTTTGGAGGTTGAGATTCGAAGTTCTGTTCATCGACCTTGGAGGCATCGCTTCGGGTCTCGCCCAGCTCGACCACCGGGTCGGGAGCCCTCTGAGGCTGGGCGGCCGCCCCGTTGTCCCCGGGAACAGCCGGGCCTACCATGCGTCGCAGCCCCACTTCGGGGACCGAGCGTCGTTGCCGTGCCTCGGCGGGTTGCCGCACACAGGTCTCGGGCATTGCTCCGGATGTCCGCGTCCTGCACATCACAGGACGGGACTGACCATGAGCCAGTATTTATTTGGAGCGAACTAGGTGGGCGAGGGCATCAGGGGCTTCATGCGCGAAGGCGGAACCGGCCGTCGGGAGGCGCTGGTCGCAGCCCTCAAATCGGTGGGTGGGTCGGTCGGTCGGTCGGTCGAGAGTTTCTACTACGCCTTCGGGGAGACCGACGTTCTGGGGGTCATCGAGGTTCCGGAGCCGTTCGACGCCGCCAAGAAAACGCCGGCGTATCGGGCTCCCGGCCAGTAGGTCTGCGGCGGCGTTCTCCCGCTCTAGCTGTTGTTCCCACACAGGTTGTGAGCGTGGCGTGAGCTAAAAAGGTGAGGACCTCCGGTATCGATTGGGTTACCACACTCAACACGATGCAAC
>NZ_SOFV01000019.1:0-101366 GCF_004402465.1 Cryobacterium sp. TMT2-14
CAGCGGCGCGGCTCGGCGTCGGCTCGGCGCGGGCTCGGCGGCGGCAGCGGCGCGGCACCGGCACCGGCACCGGCACCGAGCATAATCGCCTCGGAACACTCCAATCCGCGGACCTTCAGCGCCCACGGTCATTGGGCACACTCATCTGGCCGGGGAGGGGTCAGTTGGTGAGGGACTAATTGAGGATGAAGAACTGGTCCGCGATCTCGACCCGGGAACCACGCGGCACCAGATAGCGCCGGCCGGGTTCGCAGCGCACCGCCACCGCATCCGGGCGACGGATGATGGTGCCATTGCCCGAGTACCGGTCACTGACCCAGAACTCGCCATCGTACTGGCCGAACTCGAGGTGGCTCTTCGACACCGAACGGCCGAGGTCGTTGATCTGCACCAGGATGTCGACGCGTTCGGTCGGCTGGGGCAGCGGCCGGCGACCGATCAGGCCGGTGCCGAGGGCCGAGATCGTCTCCCCCGTGCTGAACTGGAGCACGAACAGGGACGCGGTAGGGGCGGGGGCGGGTTCCGGAGCCTGGAGCGGCACTGGGGCGGGAGCCTCGACCGGAGCCGACACAACCGGCACCACGACCGGCACCGACACAACCGGCACCACGACCGGCACCGACACAACCGGCACCACGACCGGCACCGACACAACCGGCACCACGACCGGCACCGACACAACCGGCACCNCCGGCACCGACACGACCGGCACCGAGATCACGGAGCGCCGACGGAGCGGCAGGATGACCGTTGTGTCGCTGGGCCGCGGGTCCGGTCGCTTCCGGGTTAGCGGGGTGGCCGTGCTCGAGCTGCCGCATTCGCCGCAGAACATGGCGCCGACGGGAAGCTGCGCACCGCAGATCAGACAGTTCATGGGCGGGCTCCTCCCGGTGCAGGGCCGCTCCCGCTCGGGGCAGATCGGCGAACGGATGCCCCTCCAGCGTACCGACCCAGCGAACGCAACGACACGAGGGCCCGAAGCCGGTCGGTGCGCCTGCTCCCCGCGTTGAGCGAGCGACGCAGGTCGGTGACCGCGGTCCACACGTCCTCGGCGGCGGCATTGCCCGGCCGTTCCGGGGAGAACACGGCACGGTCAACGGCGACGGCCAGTGTCAGAGGTTCCGGTCCCGGCACCAGCGCGGCCACTTCCGTGCGGGTGGCCCCCACCGGAACATCGATGCCATGGTCCACGGCGGCGTCGGTGAATTCTCGCCAGCCGCCCCGAATCCGGTCGAGCGGTGTGGACCGGGTGCGGCGCAGTTGCCGCCTGCGTGCTTTGGCCAGGGCGATCAGCAGGAGGGGCGAGATCAGTACGCCGAGACCGAGGAGCGTCCAGGCGGCGATGGTCGCCGCGGCGAGCAGGAAGACCAGCAGCGGGTTGAGCGGTTCCGGCGGGTCGTCGCTGGTGCTCTCCGGCGGGGCTGGCTCGCGCAGTTCCACCGGGTCGGGGAGGGCCGGGGGCACAACCGACTGCGGCCGGGAAACAACCGACGGGTCATCGGGGGCCCGAGCCGGGATGTCCCGCACGGCCGGGTTCGGATCGATCGTGGCCCAGCCCTCGGTAGAGGAAACCTCAATCCACGCCGAGATGTCGGAACCGACGACGGGGACCGCCTCGGCCCCGGAGGCGGCCTCGGCGCCGGCGGCCGCCTGCGGCACGAAGCCGATGACGACCCGGGCCGGGAAGCCGAGCCGGCGCGCCATCAGGGCCGCGGCCACGGCGTACTGCTCGGCGTCGCCGAGCATGGGCTGGTCGGTGAACAGCTCGCTGATGCGGTCGGCGCCGTGCCCGGACCGGCTCGCCGGTTCGTCCGGGAGGATGCCGTGGCTGATGTAACCATCCGTTTTCAGGCCGTCGAGCACTGCCTGCAGCTGCACACCGGGCGGGTCGCCGACTTGCACGTAGCGGGCGAGCGTCTGTTCGACCTCGTCCGGCAGAACAGCGGGCGCAGGCAGCACGGCGCTGCCGGGTCGCAGGTCGGCCAGGCTGTCCGGTGACCGCGGGATGACGCCCACGCTCTGGTAACCATCGCCCCGGACCAGCCCGGTGAGCACCGCGGCCGTGCCGCTGTTGTCGTTGTAATAGAAGGAGTCGGAGCGCAGGATCCGGGTGGGGCCGTTGAACGTGATGCGTTCGAGCTGGCCGGCGCCGGGCACCCAGACGCCGGTGTAGCCCTCGACGGTCACCGTGAGGGTGGCCGGGTCGCCGTCGACCAGGGACTGGTCGAGACGGTCCGGCAGCCGGGTGAAGGAGCCGGACGCGCTGCTGACCTGGTCGCTGCCGACCGAGTAGACGATCCCGTCGTAGCTGTCCAGGGTGGCCAAGCGGAGGCGGCCGCCGCTCGGGAGGCCGGTCACCTCGAGGAGCACCGCATCCGCCCGCCCGGCCTGCAGGTAACCGCGGAATTCGCTCAGCGGGCTCGGGTAGGCCCGAGGGTCGAACGGCTGCTGCACCCGAGCGCGCAGCACGTCGCGCGGCACGTCGGCCGGCAGCACGACCGCGGCTCCGGTTCCCGCGGCGATCGCCACCGCCACGATCACGGCTGCGCTGACCAGCCCGCGGGCCGCCGCGAGCCGCCGGTCGGACGACGACGCCGTGCTGCGGCGGGATTGCTGCAGGGCGAGCCGCACGCCGGAACGGCGGCGCATCCAGCGAAACCAGAGCAGCCAGAACAAGAGCACAACAAAGAGGCCGAGACCGGTTCCGATCGGCATGGTCGCGACCGTCGGGCCCAGCACGATGCCGCTGACGAACAGGATGGCGGGGGCCAGTGTGCCGAGCTCGCCGACCGGGGCGCGGAGGGCGACCGACAGCCCGATCACGGTGCTGAGCAGCACCAGAATGAAGGCGGGCACGAGCAGCGCCTGATAGGAACCGACCGGAAGCACGATGGTGACGAGCTGTTTCCAGCTCAGCGCGGTCGCGGCGAGCAGGTCGAGCAGGCCGTCCGGGGTGGGCAGGATGCCGCGCACCGCCCGACCAGGAACGGCCAGTGGCACCCCGGCGAGTAGGTAGACCCCCACGGTGGAAAGCGCCACCAGCCAGGTGCCCCAGCGGAACAGCGCCCCCAGTATGGCGACGACGGTACCCAGCCCGAAGGTGACGCCGACCAGCACGATGAACTCGCGGCTCTGATAGACCGGCCAGAGCGAGGCGCTCGCGATCAGGGTCGCCAGGAGCAGCCCGACGGTGTTGCCGACGATGAAGCGCCAGTCCAGACGGATGCCGCGGACCGCCATGCCGCCTCGGCGCGCGCCTCCGCTCCTCACCCACCGCGCGCTCATGCCGCCTTCGTTCGGGCGAGACTGTGCTGCAGGTCGTCGAGGTAGCCGATGGTGAGCACGCTCAACTCGGCCACGCGGCGGAGGCTGGGGACGGTCTCCGGGGCGCAGATCACGGCGACCACGTCGACGCCGGCCGGAAAACGGCTGGCGGCCGTGCGCACCTGCGTGAGGGTGGTGGCCGACCCGCACACCAGGAAGGCCACCGAGATGCCGGCCACGGTGTCCGCTGCGGCCCTGGCCAGCTCGCTGACCGGCAGGGCGGCCAGGGAGCGTTCCACGCCGCTGAGATCGTCGAGCAGCCGGGTGCGGGTGAGGGTGCTCAGCGGACGGAGTCCCGGCATCCGTCGTCGGCTGGAGTCCGGCGGCACCGCACTGGCGACAACGGAGACCGTGCGCGCGTCGCGGATGGCCCGCACCCCCAGGCTGCCGGCGACGCTGACGGCCATCTCGAATTCGTCCTCGCCGGCATAGTCGGACTGCGCCAGGCTGAGAGCGACCATGAGGTGGCTGCGGCGGGATTCCTCGAACTGGCGCACCATGTAGCGGCCGGTCTTCGCGGTGCTCTTCCAGTGGATGGTGCGCCGCTCATCCCCGGGCACGTATTCGCGCAGCGCGTGGAACGAGACGTCGCTGTTGGTCAGGTCACGGGTGGGATTGCCCTCAAGGTCGCGGATGAAGCCCGTGCTCATGCTCGGGATCGAGACCGTGCGCGGGTGCACGAACAGCGAGACCTGTTCGGCCCAGACGATCTCCCGGCGCAGTAGCCCGATCGGGTCGGCGCGCGCCGTCCGCACCGGACCGATCGGCATCACGCCGCGTCTGCGGGTCGGCACGATGAAGACGTCCGAAAAGTCCTCACCGCGGGCGAGGCTCGGCATCGAGAATTCGGCCAGCCCGGAGCCGACCGGCACCTCGACGCCCACGCCCGGCAGCCTCCGGCGGGTCGGGTTCCGCACGCTCACCTGGCCGGGCACCCGCTCCCCCACGACCACCCGCTCCACGGGCAGGTGCAGGTGGATCTCGAACGCGTTCCGACCGATCAGGAAACAGGATGCCGCCACCAGGAGCACGAGCCCGGCCCAGCCGATCACGATCAGCTCGGTCCAGCCCAGCGCATAGCCGAACAGGAACGAGACCCCCACGACCGCCAGGACGGCCCAGCCGAGCGGGGTGACCACGGACAAGACCGCACGCAGGGCGCCAGCGACACGAGCACCGCATTCCCGCCCGAACCGGACTCCCGCCGCGGCGAAGTCGGCCAGCCGGCCGTCACCGGAGACTGCGACCGGCAGAGTAGCGGGCGGCGCGGGCGCGAGCAGCGCAGGCGCGGTAGCTGTGCCTGCGCCCGGACCCGGCACGATCTGCGTCACGCAGCCTGCCTGTCGCTGGGCGGCGGAGTCTCGATCAGCACCCGGGCGATCACACTGGAGGCGGTGACACCGTCGAATTCGGCTTCGGGGTCGAGCACGAGCCGGTGCCCGAGCACGGCGTGAGCCAGCTCCTTGATGTCATCGGGCACCACGTAGTGGCGGCCGTTCGCGGCGGCGAGGGTCTTCGCGGTGCGGATCAGCGCGAGCGCCCCGCGCACGCTGACGCCCAGACGTACCTCGGAGCTCGTGCGGGTGCCGTCGATCAGTCGCGCCACGTAATCGTTGATGGTGGCGTCGACGTAGACGGTGCGGGCCAGGGCGGCCAGTTCGACGACGGTCGCCGCGGACACCACCGGAGGCACGGTCACCTCGTGCGCGCGCTGCCCGGCACCTTCGAGGATTCGAATGGTCGAGGCGTGGTCCGGGTAGCCGATGGAGGCCTTCATGATGAATCGGTCCAACTGCGCCTCGGGTAGCCGGTATGTGCCGGCCTGCTCGATCGGGTTCTGGGTGGCGATCACCATGAACGGGGCCGCCACCGGGTGGGTGACGCCGTCGGCGGTGATCTGACCCTCCTCCATCACCTCGAGCAGCGCGGCCTGGGTCTTCGGGCTGGCCCGGTTGATCTCGTCGGCCAGAACGATGTTGGCGAAGACCGGCCCGCGGTGGAATTCGAACGCCCCGCTGCGCTGGTCGTAGATGCTCACCCCGGTGATGTCGCCCGGCAGCAGGTCGGGGGTGAACTGCACCCGGTTGCTGGTACCGCGCACGCTCTGTGCGATGGCGCGCGCGAGCGAGGTCTTGCCGGTGCCGGGCACATCCTCGAGCAGCAGGTGTCCGCCGCTGAGAAGCGCGGTGAACGACATCCGGATGACGTGGTGCTTGCCCAGCAGCACCTGCTCGACCCCGGTCACCAGTCGGTCGAAAACGTCGGCGAACTGGGCCGCCTGCTCCGCGGTCATCGTCATGGGGTGATCACTTTCGTTGGTTCACGGCGCATAGGTATAGGTCTGATTATTCACGGTCACTGCCAGAAGCACGGCACCGGCCGGCGGGGGCGGCGCGCCGGTGCCGAACCTGCAGGTGTTCGGGGAGTCGGCATCCCGCGGGGTCACCGTGGCGTCGCCGGGCACCGAGCAGCTGTAGGCGGCGGGAAGGCCGTTGTTCTGAGGCCCATTGGTCCAGCTGATGACTCCGGTGGCCGGGTCGTAGGCAAGCCCGGTCACGGTGAAGCTGACGGAGGCCTCGGGCGCGGTCAGCGTGCCCGACCACGGCCCGCACGAGCCCCAGCCGGTACAGGCCGAAACCTGATAACGCACGATCTCACCGAACGGGAGACTCAGAAGTTCGCGCGGCCAGCCGGCCCCGCCGAAGACGACCTCGGATCTCGGAACGACCCCGCCGGAGCCGTCGACCGCGCGCAGCCGGTAGTCCCGGATGCCCGCACTCGGGTTGATCCCGTCGACGCGCAAATCCCAAGCATCGCCCCGCGCCGCCATGGTGCTCTGCACATCGGTGACCGGTCCGGGCGCCGGGCGCACGAGAACACTCGCCACCGCCGTCGGGGCGCAGCCGGCCTTGTTGTACCCCCAGACGGCGAAGTAGTAGCGGCCGTTGTCCGCGAGGAGGCTGTCGAACACGGTGCTGGTCGCGTCGCCGCCGAGCGCCTTCTGCTGGGCGACGATGCCGCCCTCTGTCGGTGGCTGAAGCTCCCCCGACGCGGACACCGTGCACGCCTGCGCACCCGTCGGAACCTGATCTTCGCGCAGCCGCTGCACGAAGTAGCCGCCGATGAGGGCGCCGCGGCCGTCGAACCCGTCCCACGTCACGGTCACCGCTCCGTCGGCGTCGGCCGCGCTGGCCGTGATCGCGCCGGCGCGGGCCGGGCCGAACGGCGTCGCACTCCCCGCCGCGCTGTTCCAACCGGCCAGGGCCGGGTAGGCGTCGTTGCGGGCGCTGACCGTAAAGGGAGTGTTCACGCCGTTGACGAGGCCCATCACGTCGACGGAGCAGGTTCCCGCCGCGCAACTCGATCCGGAAGCGCTGACCTCCTCCTGGACGGCGCCGTTCCGGGTCACCACATAGCCGCGAATCGCCGTCCCGCCGCCCACCGGGGCAACGGTGTTCCAGCGCAGGCGCAGCCCGCCGTCGAGCGGCTCCGCAACCAGGCCGGTCGGCGCGGTCGGCACCGAGTCGGACCAGACCCGATCGGACAGCACGGTCGCCTCGGACAGCCCGATCCCGTTCTGCGCGGCGACCGACACTCGCAGAGCATTGCCCTGGCCGTTGCCGGGCGTCGCGACCTGGCAGGAGGTCGCTGAGCAGAGCGAGGTGGACAGCACGGCCCCCGACGCGGCGTCGAGGAGGGAAATCTGATACCCGGTGATCGCTGAGTTGTTGAAGGCCCCGGCGTTGAACGAGAAGGACAGGCCCCGATCGAAGAAGCCGGTGACGCGCAGGCTGGACACCGGGTCGGGTTTGTCCTGCACCGAGATGCGCACGGTGCCCCAGGCGTAGCGGGCAGGGTCGTTCGTCGCGTCGGCCACCTGGTACTGCAGGGTCAGGTCGGTCGGCGCGGCGTCCGAGGCCACCCGGACCGACAGCCGGCTTCGGTCCGTGCTGGGCGTGATGCTCACCCCGGCCGGAACGGCGCCGCCGTCCAGGCCGCGCACCGCGAGCACGCGCAGCGGCACGGACGGGAAAGGATTGGTGGCGCCGTCGTTCGCGAGCACGTCGACGACGGTCGTGCGACCGCGGGGAGCGACCGCGGCATCCGTCACGGGGATGGCGACGGGTCGCATTGACGCGACCACGCGCAGGTCGACCCGGCCGGCTCGGCCCTCCTGAACGCCGTCGCGCACGCCGATCGTGATCGTGCTCCGCGCGCCCTTCGGGGTGGATTCCGTGGCGCGCAGGGTGAGCGTCTGCCCGTCGAGCGCGTAGCTGAAACCGGTCGGAAGCGGGTCGAGCACGGTGTACGCCAGCTCAGGTTGGTCGTTCGGATACGGGTAACTGGTGAGTCGGGTCAGGTCGATGACCTTCTCCTGGTCGGGCTCGAACTCGAGCACCGCTCCATTGAAACCGGGCGGCTGATTCTCGCGGGGCGTGACCTCGATGGGCAGCACGATGGTCGCCGTGCGCCCATCCGGGTCTTCAGGCCCCGAACCGTCGGTGACCTCAAACGAAATGGACGCCGGCCCGAAGTATTTGTCGGTGCTCGCGAACGCGAGGCCGGTGTCGTTCCGGGCCAGGTCGGCCCCGTCCGAATGCGTCGCCCGCACGAGGCTGCGGTCGGTGAGGCGCACCTTTTTTCCGCCGACCGCGACGACGTAGTCGTTGATGTCGATGGAGAGCAGCGCCTCGCTCTGCACGGTCAGCGGCGGGGCACCGCGGCGCACCTGGGGTAGGGCGTCGTCGGTCCCGGGAACCCAGATGAACGCGTAGGACACGATGCTCGCGTCCTCCGGGTGCGTCACCGCGAACGGGATGATCTGGCTGGTCGAGCCCACCGTGACCCGGATGCGCCGGGCCGGCGTCACCTCGGCGATTCCCGAGAAACGCTCGGGCACCGTCAGAGCCAATGCGGTGGCCGGCCCTTCCGCGAAGAAGACGTTGGCCAGCACGTCGACGTCGACGGTCCGGGCCTCGAGCACGTCGGACAGCGGCACGTGAGTGTCGCGTGCATCCGGACGCGAGCGCGGGGCGTCCTCGCGGACCACGACCGTGAGGAAGGTGGAACTCGTTCCGCCCCGCACGTTCTGGATTTCATAGATGAAGCCGTAGCGGCCCGGTGTCACGGGTGAGGTCACGGCCACGGTGTCGCCGTCGACGACGGCGGTGCCCGAGTCGGCCTCGCCGCTCGCCTGGCCGCTCGCCTGGCCGCTCGCCTCCACGCCGGTGATGCTCAGGGTGCCGCCGTCGGGGTCGGAGTCGTTTTCGAGCACCCGCACGGCAATCGTGCTGCCGGGGCGCACCACGACTTCATCCGGAGTGGCGACCGGGTTGCGGGCGCCGTCGAGGCGCGGGCTGATCCCCACCCGCACGGTGCCGACGGCCCGGGCCCCGAGCGCGTCGACCACCGAGTAACTGAACGTGTCCGTGCCGGCCGAGTACTCCCCGGCCGTGTAGTCGAGCGAGTCCACGCCTGTGACCGTGACCGACCCCTTCTCCGGACTGGTCTCCTGGCCGACCAGTTGCACGGAGTCGCCGTCGGTGTCGATGCCGGACAGCGGGATCGGGATGCTCACCGTGTCCCCGGCGAGCACACGGGCCGTCACGGTTTTCGGCACGGGGGCGCTGTTCGAGGTGGGATCGGCTTCCCGCACCGCGATGCTGACCTCGGCGTTCGCGAACTGGCCGTCTGGGGCGTTCACTCGGTAGACGGCGGTGACGTTGCCGGCCGTGTCCGGCGCCAGGAACCGCAGCACCCGGCCCGAGACGAAGAGCAGACCGCCGCCAGCGGGCAGTTCGGTCGCGAGCTCCGGCGCCAGGGTGAGGGTGTCGCCCTCGGGATGCTCGTCATTCGCGAGCACGGGGATGTCGATGGCGTCGCCGACGCGCACGGAGATCGAGTCCGGCACGGCGATCGGGGCCTGCTTTTGGGCCGGCGGCGGGATCTCGATCACGGTCACCGTGCCCGCGGCGTCGGCGAGGCCGTTGCTGACCCGGTAGCCGAACACGGCCGTACCGCCCTCGAGGGGTTTGGTCAGGGTCACGCGCAGGATGCGCTGGTCGAGGATCTCGATTCGAAGCCCGCTGTCGGCGGGGACATCCGTGATGCCCGTCACCAGGAGTACCCCACCGGCCGGATCGGAGTCCGTGGCGAGCACGTCCACGAGGGTGGCCTGCTGGCCGCGGATGAATGCGGTGTGCGGCACGGTGACGGGGGCGCTGCTGGCGTCGGGCGCGGCCGTCACGTTAACGCGGATGCGCCCGGTGGCGGTGAGTTCGCCATCCGTCACCGCGTACTCGATCTCGTGCACCCCCACCACGCTGCTCTGCAACCGGAAGGTGCCGGCGTCGAAGTCCGCAGTGATGTTCACCTCGGGTTTGGCCGGCACGCTGCTCAGGCGCAGCGGCGCCGATCCACCGCGCACATGCTCCAGCGGCGACACGGTCACCTCGCTGCCGGCGGTCGCAAGCACCACGAACGCCTCGGCGACGATGGGCACCGAGCCGCTCGGCCGCACCATCACCGAGAGCGCGCCGGCCCCGCCGGCACGGCCGTCGGAGACGGTGAGGCCCACCGTTTTCGCGCCCCCGCCCGCGCCGGCATCCGTGTAGACGACGGACCCGGCCGGCGTGAAGCTGACCTGGTCCGGTGCGGGCGCGGTCGCCGCCGCCAGATAGAACGGGTCGCCGTCCGGGTCGACCCAGTCGCCCAGCACCGCCGTGGTCACCCGTCCATTGGCGCGCACCGTGGTGTTCGTCGTGCGGGCCTGCACGGGTGCGGCGTTCTCCTCGGGGGAGCGCACCGCGACCGTGACCGTCGCCGAGGCGCTCCCGCCGCGCCCGTCGTCGATGATGTAGTCGAAGCTCAGTGATCCGGATGCCTCCGGCGTGAGGGTCAGCTGCACCTGCTGAGTGTCCGCCACGAGCTCGAGCCGCCCGGCCGACTCGGGCACGGGGGTGAGCGCCGAGATCACCAGCACGTCGCCGTTGGGGTCGAAGTCGTTGAGCAGTACGGGCAGGGTGACGGTGCGTCCCGGCCGGCCGCCGAAAGCGTCATCGACAGCGACGGGTGGCACCTGGGACTTCTCGAACTCCGGCGGGGTGTCGTCAGCCGCCTGCTCGACCTGCTGCTGATCGGGGTCGGTGTCGATCAGTTCGGCCCAGTTGTCGATCAGTTCGTTGCCCTGCTGCACTGCCCAGGTCGTGCCGTTGCGGGCGTCGTTCAGCACGAGTCCGGTTCCGTTCCGGCGGAAGGCCAGCCGGGCGTCCCCGGCGACGCCGGACAGGGTGGCGGTGGCGCCGTCGCTTCCGGTGCCGCCCTCCGCGCCGGCCGCCGCGCAGTCGCGCCAGACGGTGCCGTCCGACCAGGCGGCATGGGCGCAGTAGGCGTCCTGTACAGGCGCGGCGGCGTCCCCGCTCCGGCCGGTGACGAGCGGAGTCAGGCGTCCGCCGGCACGGGGCACCGCAATGAGCCCCTCACGGTGGGCGATGAGAACGCGGTCGCCCGTCACGCTCGGCTCCGACAGGACGGGCTCATCCCCGGAACGGATGCTCCCGGACAGGTCTTCAACCCCCTCCGCCTGGAACAGTCGCCGGCTCGAGGCGTTGAGCAGCGCCCACCGGCCGTCGACGCTGGTCAGCTGGTAGCGGTCATCCTTTTCGCCGGCCGTGAGCGTGACCGTACTGGTAATGGTGTCCGCGGTGAGCAGGTCGACCTGGGAGAGTTCCCCCGTCGCCGGCGTGAAGGCGAACAGCACGCCGGCCTCGTCGAGGCTGACCACGGAGCCGGCACCGAAGGCCAGCGTCGGCTCGGTGGTGCTGTCGAACTCGGACAGCTGGCTCGCGGCCACGCTCCAGACGTCGCCGTTCGCGGTGACCACCGCCCGGTCGCCGGCCAAGAAGACCGAAGCAGCGTCCGGCGGCAGGGCCACGCTGTCGGCCACCTCCGCGGTCGCGGGGTCGAGGATGTCGAGGGCGCTGTTGCCACGGTCCAGCACCAGCACGGTGGCGCCCCGTTGCACCACGTCGAGGCTGGTGCTTCCGGCGCTGACCACCGTGTTCAGTTCGAAGACGGCCGTATTCGCTCGCCCGACGACCTGGCGCGCCTCGTTACTCACCCAGACGGCCGCGTCTCCGAGGTCGAGGCGCTGCGCGGTGTATCCACCGGAGGCGATGGCCACGGTGGCAATGACGGCCACGACCACGGTGCCGCTGAGCGCGGTGGTGAAGAGCGAGCGGTGGCGGGCGAGCCAGCGACGGATCACCCGGCGCCGCCGGACGCGCCCGGAAGGCCGGTGTCGACGCATTTTTCCCCGCTCGGAGCGCCGAGCTTGCCGTCCCGGTTGACCGTGACGGTCACACAGACCCGAGATTGTCCCTGCGGGTCGACCCGGAATTCCGTTCCCCGCTGGATGCTGCTCTGACCGCTGCGCAGGGTCACCACGAAGGTGTCGCCGTCCCGGACCCCGGGGTCGGCCCAGCTGAACACGATGGTTCCAGAGCGGAGCGCGCCATCCACATCACTGACCAGAGGGATGTCGGTGCCGGCCTGGGTCACCAGCACGGTCGCCGCCGTGGTCGCGAGTCCCACGATGATCACCGCCGCAGACACGAGTCCCCATACCGTGAGCGTGCGCCTCCGCTTCTTGGGCCGGGTGGTCACAGTGTCCCCCTGCGGGCCGGTGGTCAGCTGCCCTGTACTCAGCAGTGCCGAGGTCGCCGAGCGCGCGCCGAGGCCGGTTGGCGACGCCTTCCGGCGGCGGCGGCCGGCGTAGGCGTCGACTGAGTTGATGCCCGTGATCCGGGTCCGGTCCTCCTGGTCGGCGGGGGCAGCGACGGCCCAGCCGTCCTGCTCCACCTCGAGGGGCGTCTGCGCGAGACCGAGTTCGGCCTCCACCGATTGAAGCTCTCGGATGAGTTCCAGCACGCTCGGCTGCCGCAGTTCCGGCCGCCGCGACATCGAGCGATTCAGGATGGCGCCGAGCCGGGCCGGCACGTCGGCGCGGTCGAGCGGCGGCACGCGGGCCTTGTTGATGCGGGCCATCATCTGGGCCGAACCGTTCTCGGTACCGGCCACTTCGAACGGGGACATACCGGCCAGGAGCGAGTAGAGGGTGGCGCCGAGCGACCACACCTCCGAGGCGACCGACCCGGAGATCTCGCCGAGCAGCACCTCAGGGGCCGACCACGGAATGGAGAGCCCGATGGCGTCGCTCCTCTCGGCCTCGCCGAGGGTGGCAGCGATCCCGAAGTCCGACAGCACCGGGTGCCCATACGCGGTGACCAGGATGTTGGACGGCTTCAGGTCCCGGTGGAGCACCCCGGACCGGTGCGCGGTCTCGACAGCGCTCGCTATCTTCACACCGATCCGCAGGGTATCCGGCACCGAGAGCGGTTCAAAGCGGTAGCGCTGGCTGAGGGTCGAGGAGCAGTACTCCATGACGAGATACGGTCGTCCGTCCGCGGAGACACTCGCCTGGAAAACCGTGAGAATCGACGGATGCGAGCTCAGCTGGGCCATCAGGTTGGCCTCGGCCTGGAATAGCTGGCGCACGTGATCGTTGACGATCTCGGACAGGAGTACCTTGACCGCGACCTGGCGCCTGGGCATGTTCTGCTCGTAGAGGAACACGTCGGCGAAACCGCCGGATCCGAGCGGACGGAGATAGGAGAATCCCGGCAGGTTCGGCGGCGTGGAGGGTAAGCGCCGTGCCATGTCGCCTCCCGGTGTCATCATCAGTGCGGGTCGTGCGTGAGTAGGCGCATATCGACCGGGTGACTCGACAGGCGCTCCCTAATTTTAGGTGTCTCGCTGCCGGACGGGCGGTAGAAAGCTACCCCAACTCTGGGGGTACGACATCGCCGACGGTGATCACGTCGAGCACGATCACCGTGACGTTGTCGCGGCCACCGTTGTCGAGCGCGGCTTCCAAGAGAGCCCTGGCCGCGTCATCCGCCCGCGGGTTGGAGATCAAGAAATGACGGATGCCGTACGCCGTCAGCTCCTTGGTCAGGCCGTCGGAGCAGATCAGGAGCCGCATCCCGGCCTGCAGGGGGCGGATGCGATAGTCGGGCACGGGCGGTTCGTGGAAGCCCACGGCGCGGGTGACGATGTTGCCGTGCGGGTGCACATCCGCTTCGTCCCTGGTGATCCGGCCCGCGTCCACGAGTTCCTGGACCACGGAGTGGTCGGTGGTGACCTGCTCCAGCACGCCGGAGGTGAGCTGGTACACCCGGGAGTCGCCGATGTTGAACACGATCCACTGCGGCTCGCCGGAGACGACGGCCAGCGCGGCGCCCGTCACGGTCGTTCCGGTGCCAAGGTCGGTCACACCCTCGCCCGAGGCCATGTCGACGACGGAACGGCTGAGCGCGTCGTTGATCGCCTCCGCTTCGACGTGGTCCGTTCCGGCGAGCTCGGCCAGCCGGGTCACGACGGCGGCGCTGGCGACGTCGCCGGCGGAGTGACCGCCCATGCCGTCGGCGACCGCGAAGACGGGAATTTCGGCGACAAGGCTGTCTTCGTTGATCTGGCGGCGGTGCCCGGTGTCGGTGATCGCCGCCCAGGCCAGCGTCACGGTTTTCTGCACCGATGGAAGTACGACGATGGAACCGGTTGAGCCTTGACCAATCTGGGTCACGGTTGTGCCTTCCGAAATTGCCGTGCGATTACTGACCGGGCGTGTTGCCGGCTGCGGGGAGGATCTCGATGATATTACCGTCCCCTAAGTGCACCGTCGTACCGGGCAGCACTGCGAGCGATTGGCCGGAATGGAGCCGTTGCCTGCGCCCGCGTGGCGGAGCCACCACGGTGCCGTTCGTGGAACCGAGGTCGGTGACAACGACAGAGCCGCCCTCCTGTCGTATTTCCACGTGGGTTCCGGAGACGGCGGAGGTGGGCGAGGCAACCTCGATCAGCCGCACCGGCGCGGTGGCACTGATGCGCGGCGCTCGCGGTCGGCGACCGAGCCGGCAGGGAAGGTCCAGCGGGATCTCCTCCCCGTTCGGCAGCCGGAACGCAAAGCGAGCCTCGGCGGCCCGGGCCCGTGCGCCGGCCGCAGGCCCGGGCTGCCCGGGCGCCCGGACGTCGGAGATCAGGGTGTCGGCCCCGGCCGGGCGGGCGAGAACGGTGTCGGCGTCCGCCGCGCGGCCCGCGGCGCCGGAGCGCACGATCGTGGCATCGTCGGCAGGTGAGTCGTCAGTCAGCGCAGCGTCGGCCTGCGCAGCGTCGGCCTGCGCAGCGTCGGCCTGCGCAGCGTCGGCCTGCGCAGCGTCGGCCTGCGCTGCCTCGGATTGGCTGTGCTCTGCCAGCGACCAGAACAGGGTGTTCGCGAACACGGATCCGAGCCCGAATGGTCGGCCGGAGTCGAGGGCGCGCGAGGAGGCCACGGGTCGCCCGGTGGAACCCACCGTGAGACCGGTCACGGCCTGGAAGTCGGCCAGCAGCCAGGGGCGAATGCTGACGTCCGAGAACCGGCGCGACCCACCGACCGAGTACACGTCGACCGCGACTTCGCCGCGAAGGACCACGGAGACGGGGATGCCGTCTCCGTCCGTGGAAGCGCGCTGAATGATCACCGCAAAATGCTCGACGGCGTGCTCGCCACCGAGTGGCAACAGAGCGACGAGCTCTTCGGCTTCGACGTGGGGTGCCGTCACCAGCGCGGCCAGGGTCAGGGTGATGCCCGACGGGGTGCCGGCGGGCAGGGCGGCGATGAAGCCGCGCCCCACGACGAAGGTCCAGGCGGCTTCGGTGCCGCGACCGGTTTCGTATCCGACGCGCCCCACGGGTATGGTGCCTTTCCGTTACGTTGACGATCAATATTCGGACGCCGATTCAGTGGCCGATCAGGTCGGTGGCCGATGTATGACATGGCGTGCGTGATTTGCGCGTAGTCCTCGAGCTCGTACATCGACAGGTCTTTACCGTAGCCGGAGTGCGTGAGTCCGCCGTGCGGCATCTCCGCGACGAGGCCATTGCTCCCGCCGCCGACACAATCGAGCAGTGGGCCGCGGCGCGGGATGAACGTCCGTTCCGGCCACCACGTCGATCCGAACCGAGCCGAGGATCAACTCCGTCCCGAACGAATTCGACGGAGATTCTGGCTGGATCGGCCCTGAACCCGCCGAAGCAGCTGGTTATAACCAAAATCTCCGTTGAATTGGTTATCCACGGTGGCCGCCGATGACGAAATTGCGAAGGTCGCGAGCGCTCACGGGACTCCCGAGTGGTTCGATGAGCCGGCGGAACCTCCCCATTAGCGACTATCCCAGCGGCGGGAACCGAGCCTGAACCAGGCAAACTCCCAAGGATTCCGTTGTGTTTGACGTGAATTGCTGCGGAATCGCTTGCCTGAGGTCACTCCCGCTGGCATACTCGCTGGATGAGCGTAAACGGGCGCAATGCGGGCAGGCCGGCAGCACTGGATGAGGTCTCGAAGAAGATCATCGAGCAGCTCCAGAACGACGGCCGACGCTCGTATGCCGAAATCGGCAAGGCGGTGGGCCTAAGCGAGGCCGCAGTGCGGCAGCGCGTGCAGAAATTGACGGATGCCGGCGTCATGCAGGTCGTCGCCGTCACCGACCCGATGCAGCTGGGCTTCTACCGCCAGGCCATGATCGGCATCCGCGCGACCGGGGACACTCGACTGCTCGCGGACCGGCTGTCCGCCATTCCGGCCGTCGACTACGTCGTCCTGACGGCCGGATCCTTCGACCTGCTGGTCGAAGTTGTCTGCGAGGACGACGACGAGCTGATCGACCTCCTCAATTCACAGATCCGTGGTCTCGAGGGCGTCAGCTCCACCGAGACCTTCGTTTATCTCAAACTCCACAAGCAGTTCTACAACTGGGGAACACGGTAAAAAAAATGACAATCACATTAGCCACCACCGACTCCGCCGCGCCCGTCGCCGCAGTCGCCGCCGAAGTTGCCACCGACAGCACCGGCGACACCACAGCCGAGGTGTCGGCCACACCCCGCGTCTACACGGATGCAGAGAACGCCACCCTGCAGCAGAAGGCGAAAGACCACCTCTGGATGCACTTCTCGCGCCAGTCCGTGCTCGAAAGCGGCCACGGCGTGCCGATCATCACCAAGGGTGTCGGCCACCACATCTGGGACTCGAACGGCAAGAAGTACATCGACGGCCTGAGCGGGCTGTTCACCGTCAATGCCGGCCACGGCCGCAAGCGGCTCGCCCAGGTGGCGGCGAAGCAGGCCGAGGAACTCGCGTTCTTCCCAATCTGGTCCTACGCCCACCCGAGCGCCATCGAACTAGCCGATCGTCTGGCCGCAAACGCGCCCGGCGACCTCAACCGGGTCTTCTACTCGACCGGAGGCGGCGAGGCCGTGGAGACCGCCTTCAAGCTGGCCAAGTACTACTGGAAGCTGCAGGGTCGCCCCACCAAGCACAAGGTCATCTCCCGCAACGTGGCCTACCACGGCACCCCGCAGGGCGCCTTGGCCATTACGGGCATCCCGGCCATGAAGGAAATGTTCGAACCGGTCACCCCCGGCGGATTCCGCGTCCCGAACACCAACTTCTACCGCGCCGACGAGCTGGGTTCCGGGCTCGGTGACGACGTGGAGAAGTTTGGCCTGTGGGCCGCCAACCGCATCGAAGAGATGATTCAGTTCGAGGGCCCGGAGACCGTGGCCGCGGTGTTCCTGGAACCCGTGCAGAACTCTGGTGGCTGCTTCCCGCCGCCCCCCGGCTACTTCAAGCGGGTGCGCGAGATCTGCGACCAGTACGACGTGCTGCTGGTGGCCGACGAGGTCATCACCGCTTTCGGACGCATCGGCAACATGTTCGCATCCACGACCTTCGGGATCGAGCCGGACATGATCACCTGCGCGAAGGGCATGACCAGCGGCTACTCCCCGATCGGCGCCACCATTATCAGCGACCGCATCTACGAGCCCTTCAAGCACGGTGACACGACCTTTTATCACGGTTACACTTTCGGTGGCCACCCGGTTTCCGCGGCCGTGGCCATGGCCAACCTCGACATCTTCGAGGAGGAAAAGCTCAACGAGAATGTGCGTGAGAACTCGCCACTTTTCCGGGCCGAGCTCGAGAAGCTGCTCGCCCTGCCGATCGTGGGCGACGTGCGCGGCGAGGGCTACTTCTTCGGAATCGAGCTGGTGAAGGACAAGGTCACCAAGGAGACCTTCAACGACGCCGAGTCTGAGCGCCTGCTGCGCGGCTACCTTTCCAAGGCGTTGTTCGAGGCCGGGCTGTACTGCCGTGCCGACGACCGCGGAGACCCCGTCGTGCAGCTCGCTCCCCCGCTGACCATCGGCCCGGCCGAATTCAGCGAGATCGGCGACATCCTGTACGGCGTGCTGTCGGAGGCGCCCAAGTACCTGTAGCCGCTACGGCCAACCGGATGCCTGAAGCCGGTTACCTGCCGCCGGAAGTCCGATAGCGGCATTCCACTCAGGCGTTTTCGGGTTCGTCCGGAGGGACCGCAAACGCCCAGTCTGGTAGGTGCCCCGAACCGAAAACGGTATGGAGCAACTCAGCCATGCCGTACTGCCGGTCAATGGCGAGTGCCTGGTCGACGAAGATTCCGGCGACCGACCCGCGCCCCATCGCCCACGACAGCCAGGCCAGCATGCACAGCGGCGCCGGTCTGGCCGTGCGCGGCGCCAGAGCGACCAGCACCTTCAGCAGTCGGATCGCCGGCTCGATGCGTTCGGGGTCGGGGCGCTCCCGGCCGAGCCCGAGCATAAGGTCGCTCGTGACCCGGGAGTGCGGGCTGTCGAGTCCGTCGGACTGCTCCTCAGCGATGATGTCGTCCAGGCTCCGCCCCGTGGCTCGCTGCAGGATGGCATACCGCAGGTTGAGGCAGTGCGTGTTGCGGCCGACCGTCTCTCCGAAGGCGAATTGCAGCATCATCTGGTCCCGGCAGGCCGGCCCCTGCATCAGGAACAGCAACGCGGCCGCGTCGTCAAGCCCCAGGTTCTGCGGGTCAAAACCGAGCGCCGCCTCCGCGACCACCACCGGGTCAAGGATGTCACCGGCCAGCTCAAGCAGTTCGGGCATTGTGCCGGCCTGGCCACCGAGGCGTTGATAGCGCGCCAGCCGGCGGCCGAGCCGCTCTCTCATCGACGGGTCGACCACCGGCAAGTCCGCGCGACTCTGCAGCGTCGCGAGGTCGCGGCGAACCTCGTCGGGGATGGCCCGGTGCACCTCGGAGGCGGCGATCGCGCGGAGCGGATGCCCGCCGGCCGGGCAGTCCGGGTCGAAGTACGAGCCCCACCCGTCGGCGGCCACGCACAGGGCGTCGCGAAGCAGGAAACCGGAGAGCCGGGCGCGAGCGCACAGCACCTCGACGAAGCGTTCCTGCGGCAGGCCGGCCACAGCCACGATGTTCTCGTCGCTGTAGACGACGGGCACCAGCGCGTCGACGTCCGGGATCTTGCAGAGCGTTCCCACGAGCGTGGTGGCGATGCGCTTGAGCACCTTCTCCGGTGCCGCAGGGTCGGGCAGGTTGAACCGCATCGCCCCGCAGGTACGGTTGCCACGGAAGGCGACGAGCACCAGGCTCTTCTCGGGCAAGAACCCGGCGAGCTGCGGCACGAGCGCGAGGAAGTCATGTGCTTCCCTGGTCTTGACGATTGTCCTGTTCATGGGTCCACCCTCTCCGGAGCCGCCTCCACCTCCCGATCCGGGCCGGGTCGGTGCACGACTCGGCGGATTCACATTCTGGGGAGGACTGGCCACGTACTCTGGTTCAGACGGATGCGGCCGGTGGGCAAGCGCACGACACCGACAACAGGACGAGGTTCACGGATGGCATTCTCAATTTTTCTGGATGTGTTGCTGCTGGTCGTTCTGTTCGGCTACCTGATTTCCGGATACCGCAACGGCCTCATCGGCAGCATCGCCGGAATCGCCGGACTCGCGGCGGGTGCCGTCGCCGCCTACTTTCTGGTGCCGCTCGTGGGCACCTGGGTTCCCGCCGCGGAGTGGCGCACGGCCGCGACCCTCGCGGCCGCAGCTGTTCTGCTGATCGGCGGCCTCTCGCTCGGACGCTCCATCGGCAGGATCCTGACTCCCCAGGGCACTCGCAACAAGCTCCGGGTCGTCGACCGCGTGCTCGGCGCCGGCGCAGCCGTCGCGGTGTCGGCCCTCGTGGTCTCGATGATCGCCTTCAGCGTCGGTGCCCTCGGGGTCCCCGTGGTGTCGTCGGCGGTGAGCTCGTCGAGCGTGATCCGCTCGATCGACTCCCTGACCCCGGACCAGGTGAAGAGCTTCCTGGCCCAACTGCGCTCCATCGTGGTGACCGAGGGCATCCCGCGTGTCGTGGAGGCCTTCAACGGCGAGGCCCCGGTCGTGCCGAGCGTGGGCACCGACAGCGACGCCCTGCGCGCGGCGAGCGCGTCGGTGATGAAGATCAGCGGCACCGCCTATGCGTGCGGGCAGAATCAGTCCGGCAGCGGTTTCGTGGTCGCTCCGGAACGGGTACTCACCAACGCTCACGTCGTCGCCGGGGTGGAGGAGCCCGTCGTCGTCACGCCCGACGGCAGGTCCCGTTCGGGTCAGATCGTCTACTTCGACCCGATCGTGGACCTCGCCGTGATCGCAGTGTCGGGGCTCGATGCTCCCCCGCTCTCCCTTGGCGACAATCTTCCGCCGGGCAGCCTTGCGGTGAGCAGCGGCTATCCCTTCGGCGGGCCATTCGAATCGGCGCCGGCCGAGGTCGTCGCCGTGGCCCCGGCCCTGGTCGCCGACATCTACGGGCAGGACCCGTCCTCCCGGCAGATCTACACGCTGGCTGCCGACGTCGACCATGGCGAATCGGGCGGCCCCCTGCTCAGCGAGGCCGGTATCGTAACGGGCGTCATCTTCGCGAAGTCGACCACCACCGAGAACCTCGGTTACGCCCTCGCCATGGAGGAAGTCGACCCGGTCGTAGAGCAGGCCGCCACGCTCGGCTCCCCGATCTCGTCCGGCACCTGCATCAGCGGCTAACTGAGTGAGTCCTCGTCGACTGGCTGTGTCGCTGCCTGCGGTCAAAACTGACTGTGCCCGGTGGACCCTGGTCCTCCAGAGCCGGACGCCGCACCCGGTACCGAACCAACTCGTTCGGGCTGGGCTGAAGAGCCAGTCGGAAACCCCCGTCCGCGAACTCTCAGTGGCCGCGGCCATGAGGACTCGCCCATCTGGTCCGCGATGGCAGACTAGACAGGTCCTGAACCAGCGGGACCACAGGAAAGGCTCACTGTATGACGATCATCGCCGCCGCCGACGGTTCGGCTCTGGGCAATCCCGGCCCCGCCGGATGGGCCTGGTTCGTCAACGATTCCTGCTGGGCCGCCGGCGGCTGGAAGCACGCCACCAATAATCAGGGCGAACTGAAGGCCGTGCTCGAACTGTTCCGGGCCACCGCGCACCTCGACGACGACCTTCTCGTGCTGTGCGACAGCCAGTATGTGATCAACTCCATCACCAAGTGGATGCGAGGTTGGAAGGCCAAGGGCTGGCGCAAGGCGGATGGCAAGCCCGTGATGAACCTGGATCTGCTCCAGGAGCTCGACGAAGCTCTGGCCGGACGCCGCTACCGGTTCGAATGGGTCAAGGGCCACGCTAACCACCCGCTCAACGAGGCCGCGGACAGCCGGGCCCGAGCCGTGTCAGAGGCGTACCAGCGGAACGCGCCGATCAACGCCGGCCCCGGCTGGGTGCGGGAGGGCGATGCCGCACCGGTTCGGCGCCCCGCGCTGACCTCGGCCACGAAAGCACGGGCCGTCGCTTCGCCTGCCGCCACCCCGAAGCTCCCGGCCGGCCCGTCGCATCCGGAGCTGTTCGCGTTCGACGAGCCGGATGCCTCCCACACCGTGTCTCTGGAACTCTCCGCCGACGAGCACGCCCGTCTGACCGAACGTGCCGCCAGGCTCGGCGTCAGCGTCGGAGAACTTCTTCACGGGCTTATCTGACCTCGGTCTGCTTCACCGCGTTCTTCGACGCGGTCTTCGCCGCGTTCTTCGGCGGCAGAAGGGTGTTCGCCTCGTCGAGGGACATGCCATTGGTCTCCGGAATCTTGGTCAGCACGAACACGAATGACAGCGCCGCGAACAGCGCATACAGGCCGTAGGTCAACGGCAGCGAGACTGCCGCCAGTGTCGGGAACGTGACGGCGATCAGGAAGTTCGCGATCCACTGGGCCGCTGCGGCGATGCCGAGCGCCTTCACCCGGATGGTGTTCGGGAACATCTCGCCGAGCAGCACCCAGACCACCGGGCCCCAGGACGCACCGAAGAAGACCACGAACACATTGGCCGCGACCAGGGCGATCCCACCCCACGCACCGGGCAGGCTGATCTCGCCGCCCACAGTGACCGCCTGGCTGAAGGCGATCGCCATCGTGGCCAGCGACAGCGTCATGCCGATGGAACCGGTCATCAGGATCGGCCGACGTCCGATCCGGTCGATCAGGGCGATGGCGATGAAGGTAACCGCGATGTTGGTCAGGCCGGTGAACACCGAGATGGTGAGCGAGCTCGACTCCTCGAAGCCGACCGCCTTCCACAGGGTGGTCGAGTAGAAGAAGATCACGTTGATGCCGACGAACTGCTGGAACATCGACAAGAGGATGCCGATCCAGACGATCGGGCGCAGGCCGAAGGCCTTGCCACGCAGTGACCCGGTACGCTGACCCAGCGTGTCGGCCTTGATCGAGGCACGGATGTCGCGGATCTCGCGGTCCACATCGCCGTTGGGCCACACCTTCTGGAAGACCGCGCGGGCCTCCGTCTCACGGTCTTTCAGCACCAGGAACCGTGGGGACTCCGGGAGGATCTTCGCGATCACGAAGTACACGGCGGCGGGCAGCGCGCAGGCCAGGAACATCCAGCGCCAGGCATCGATCCCGAACAGGGAGGGCTCACCCGCGCCTCCCGCGGTGTTGGCGAACAGGGCGTCGGATAGCAGAGCAGAGAAAATACCGATCGTGATGGCGAGTTGCTGGAGCGATCCGAGGCGTCCCCGAATCGCTCGCGGTGAGATCTCGGCGATGTACGCCGGGGCCACCACGGATGCGAGCCCGATGCCGAGACCGCCGACGATGCGCCAGAGCACGAGGTCGTAGATGCTGAAGGCGAAGGCGGAACCGACCGAACTGACGAAGAACATGATCGAGCCCAGAAGCATCACCGGAATTCGACCGTATCGATCGCCGACCCGGCCGCCCAGGTAGGCCCCGGCTGCGGCGCCCAGTAGCGCGCTCGCGACCGCGAAGCCGGTGAGGGTCGCCGTGAGCGCGTACTCGTCTTGAATGGCATTCACCGCGCCGTTGATCACGGACGCGTCGAACCCGAAAAGAAACCCGCCGAAGGCTCCCGCCACTGCCAGCGCAATGACCTTTCCGTTCGTGGATGGTTTCTCGGTCTGGGTCATCGTCAGGGCCTCTGTCCTTTTTGTTGAACAATCCGAAAAGACTACGCCCCAACGAAGGGGCGCCGAACCTCGGCGGAACCTGCGCCCGCCATCTCCCTGTGCTATCCATAACTCATGACGCGATTCCTCGGAGTTGACCTGGCCTGGGCCGAAGGCAGCACGTCGAAACCGGCCAATGAATCCGGCCTGGCTTGCATCGACGAGAGCGGCCGGGTGCTCGACGCCGGCTGGGCCCGCGGCACGGATGCCGTGATGCGCTGGATCGACTCCCTGTGGGAACCCGGCGCCGTGCTGGCGGTTGACGCGCCCCTGGTGGTGAACAACCCCACCGGCATGCGCCTGTGCGAGCGGGAAACCGGCAGTCGCTACGGCCGCTGGCATGTCTCCGCGAACGCCTCGAACCTCGGCCGCCCCTGGGCCGGCGGGGTGACGATCCGCCGCCGATTGGAAGCCTCCGGCTGGACCTACACCGACGGCCTCGCGCCGATGGATAAGGCCACCCCCAGCTTCTTCGAGTGCTACCCCTACACGACGCTCGTGGGTGCGGCGGAGTTCGGCTACCTCGACAAGCGACCCCGCTACAAGCGCATGGGCACCTCTCTTCCGCCGGACGAACGCCGGACTGCGCGGGCCATGGTCTGCGATGACCTCATCCAGCGGATCTGGGGGCTCACCCGAGCGTCGCCGCCGCTCGACCTGGGCTCCCATCCCGTCTCGGACGCCCTGGTGACGGAGCATTCACCGTTGGTCGACCGAGCCTACAAACACCGGGAAGACCTGATCGACGCCCTGCTCTGCGCCTGGACGGCCTCGCTCTGGTGGCACCGGGGCACGGAGCGCTGCCAGGTTCTCGGCGCCCGGGACAACGTGTCGGAGCTCGGTCACCGACCGACCATCATCGCGCCGGCCCGGCCTGAGCAGCGCCGCGGCGACGAAGGGGCGCGGCTCGTCACCGCACCGGGTACCAGCGCGTCGTGACCCGCTCGGTCACCTGCCACGACACCGGCTCCACGTGGGTGCGGGCCGCGACGAGCACTCGGTCGCCGACCCGGAGGGCCATCGCGGCGTCATCCGCCGTGAAGCGCACGATCGCGCGCGGAGAACCGGCCACCACGGCAAGATCGGATGCCTCCACGGTCGTCAGCTCCGCGGCGGCGGCCGTCAGATGCGGCAGGACGGAGTCCGGGGCGATGCCCGAATGGAGAGCACCGATGATCAGGGTGATACGGAAAGACGGCATCCTGTCAGCGTAGGCGGGTGCGAACGAACAGGTGTCTACCGGTCTTAGGTGTTTCCCGACGTCCCGACGACCCGACGATTCGACGGAATCGAGGCCCACCATGATCTGGCGCGGCCCTCTTCTAGCACTGCAGGCGTTCCTGACACTCACCTCCCGGTCGGGAGGTCTAACTCTGCAACTCGGGCTGGACGTGCTCAGTCCCCGGTGGCCGACGCGGAATCCGGCTCCGGCTCCTGCCCCGGCCCCGGCCCCGGAAAGCGCACCTCGACCCGGGTCCGGTCCGCCAGCTCGTCCCCGGCCGGATGAGTCAACTCAATGATCACGACGCTCGGTGACTGGCCGAGCAGGTCGAGGATGGATCCGATCTCCAACCCGGAGTAGGGGTCGTCGACATCGAGCACCTCCGGCCGCATCCCGAACAGAGGGTCGGACTCGGCGATCATCAGCACGGCGCCGCGGTGTTCGGCCTGTTCGAAGATGCGGCCGAGGTTGTCCTCGGTGGCGGCAGCACTGGCTCCCACGACCTCGTTCAGGGGCACCGTCACGAGAGGCTTGCCCAGTTCGTTCGCGACGGATGCCGCGGCCTCGGCCTTCGTCACGGCATCCGCTCCCGTGAACACGGCGAGCGCACCTGCCCCGGCCAGCTTCACGACATCACGGACGGTTCCGACCACTGCCGTGCGCTCAGCTGCGTCCAGGGTGAACGAGGCCATCACGCCGAAGGACAGTCGCAGCGGTGCATTTGATGCCAGCCAGAGGGAGGTCAGCACCTCGTTGGTCAGCGGCGAGGGTGAGAGCCAGACCTGCAGGTTGTCTGCCGAGCCGATCGGGACGTTCAGCACGGGATGGCGTTCGATGGCGGCCCGCGCTGCACCGAAGGCACGGTGGCTGCCGGCATCCGTGTCGACGTCGTCGCCGGGAAAAGCACTCACCAGGTAGTGCAGCTCCGAAATCACTCGGCTGGGTCCCCTCTGGGTCTCCTCCCGATAACTGATCAGGCTGTCGTAGTAGAGGAACAGGTTGATGGAGGGGCCGATGACACCGGTGCGGGGTGCGCCGAGCACGTAGGCCGTGACCTGCAGCCCGATCGGCGGAGAAGACAGCAGTCGTTGGAGCGCGACGGTCGTCGAGGCGATGGCCTGGCCGTAGTTGGTGAGCGACGACATAGGGACCCCGGCCTCTGAGAGCTTCTGGATGCGAAAGTGAGCAGACAGTGCCACGGTACTCCGGCTCACCCACAGGTCGAGGAGTTCGGCTGCGCCACGGCGGAACCGGCCCGGTGCCCATCCCGCGGATGCCGTAGCCTGCTTCGATAGATGTGTTCCTCGCGATGTCCGCCTCAGTGAAGGAGTTCCATGGACTACTCGGCAACGATCGTGGCCCAGACCCACGTCACCAAGCCCGACGCACTGCGGCTGATCGCGGAGGCGGCCGGGTCGACCGTGCGAAATGCCGGGACGGCGCATCCGTTCGTGCCCCTCGTCGGCGGCGGTCGCGTCGAAGTGGAGATCCCCAAGTTCGGCGAGGGCCCGCCGCTCGCGATCGATGTCTTCAACCCCCACGGGGCCGAGCAGGCTCGGGCTTCGGCACTGTCATTGCAGGCTGCCCTCGCCAGCGTGACCGATTGGCCGACCGAGGTCAGGTAGCCGCGTGCGCGGCAACCCGCCCAGATAGACCCCCACCCGCCGCTGGACTCCTCCCCCCTTCCCGACGCGGATCAAGCCCCAGCAAACCTCGGTGCGACGACCGCGTCCCGATGACGCGCTCCCGAGGTCTCCCTCCCGCCTGCCATCCGCGGCCAGACCCCTGCACGCCTCGCGGCGCACCTTATAAGGTCGGCGCAGGTTAGATCCTGCGCCGGCTTCCACGACCCGCGCCGCCCTGTGCCTGGACTCAAGCTCTGACTGACCTACAGAACCACACACTTGCGCGGCAGCTCGCTCAGGGGAAGTCGAGGGCTGCTCGGGTTACAGGTCACCTTCTGAGAAGTTTGACTCTAACGGTGTCGTGGTTGACCTACGGGCCGCGACGGACTCACGAGGCGCCCCGCGGGCGACGCTCACCACTCGGTGCGTGCACGCTCCTGCTCGACGACCTCTTCCCGGTCGACCAGGCGGCGCAGTCCGGCGAGCGGTTGCGCCATACGGTGATTGCCCCGGATGTGTGGCTCCACCCGGTCGAGGAAGGCCCAGTACCCGGCGGTGAACGGGCATGCGTTCTCGCCCAGGCGTTTCTTCGGGTTGAACGTGCACGCGCCACAGAAGTCGCTCATCTTCGAGATGTAGGCGCCCCCGGAGGCATACGGCTTCGTGGCGACGATCCCGCCGTCGGCGTGCTGGGACATCCCGACCACATTGGCGGGCATCACCCATGGGGCGCCGTCGACGAAGGCGTTCGTGAACCACTCGGTGAGCTCGACCGGTTGGTAACCGCGCTGCAGCGCCCAGTTGCCGAGCACCATCAGCCGCTGAATGTGGTGCGCATAGCCCGTGCGGCGCACCTCGTCGAGCACATGGCTGAGGCACTTCGCCCGCACGGAACTGCCATCGAGCTCAAGGAACTCCCGCGGCAGGGCCACCCGCGCCTCGAGGTGGTTGCTGCGCCGCACGTAGTCCTCACCCAGGTGCCAGTACAGGTGCCAGACCCAGTCCCGCCAGCCCATGATTTGGCGCACCACGGCCTCCACGCTCTGCAGTGGGGCTCCCCCGGTCTCGTACGCGGCGACTACGGCGTCGATCACCTCCCGCGGATGCAGCAGCCCCAAATTAAGGGGAACGCTCAGCCTGGCGTGGGCCATCGTCTCATCCCCGAGCAGCGAGGCATCCTCGAAGGGGCCGAAGTCGCTCAAACGCGTCTCGACGAAATCGGCGAGCGCCACAAGCGCTTCCGCCCGGGTGGCGGCGAACCGGCGGGGTCCGTCCTCGCCGATCAGTCGAATGCGCCCCTCGGCCTGCCACCGGTCGAGGTCGGCGCGCACCTGCTCGTCGATGTCGTCCTCCACCGGATGGAAGGGGTCCGGCAGCCCCAGGCCCACCGCTCCCTTCGGCGGCGGCTGACGGTTGTCGTGGTCGAAGTTGAACCGGCCGCCCTCGGGATCGGGCCCGCGCATGAGCAGCCCGGTTTCCGTGCGTGCACGGCGATAGAACTGATCCATGATCAGCCGGGACGGCGGTCTCCCCGCGGCCCAGACGGCGAAGTCGGCCTCACTGGTCACGAAGCCGCGGCTGGGCAGCACCCGCGCGCCGAGCTCGTGAACCAGCGCGCGGGAACCCCACGAGGTGGGGTTGACCACCTCGAGGTCCCGGCCGGCCAGCACATCCCGGTAGTGCTCGGCGCGCAGGTACTCGACCCGATCACCGAGCTCCCTGGCCCGGTGCCTGAGGGCGCTGAGAATGAGGTGCGCCTTGGCGCGATGGTAGGGGCGCCGACCGAGAACGCCGACGGACTCCACCATCAGGATCGGTCCGCCGTCGTCGAAATGCGGGCCGAGCTGGTCGGCGAACAGAAAGCGAGGCACTGCCATGGCTTCGAGTTTAGATGCTTTGCCGCACGCAAGGTTCGAGGCCGATGCCCAGCCGCGACGGGTTAGCCTCGGACCATGGGCAGGTTCGTGGACAGTTGGCGGTCGCATCTTCTGGTGACCTTTTCGGGGAACGGGTCTGGTCGCCCGCAGTGGGTCGAAAAAATCGAACAGGGCGACGATATCGGCTTCTTCGGTCCGGGCTCCGCCTCCTGGGCCGTGCACGGCGGGATGGCGACGATGGTCGCCGGCATCCGTGCCCTGCTCATGCAGACCCTTCATCCCGGCGCGATGGCCGGCGTGCACGATTGGTCGCGCTATCGGGAAGACCCGCTCGGACGGCTCTCCGGCACCATTCAGTGGCTCGTCACCGTGACCTTCGCCGACACGACCCTGGCCGAGCACGAGTCGTCCCGCGTGGGGCGCTTCCACGACCGGGTCACCGGCACCTACCGCGACGCCCACGGTATCGAGCGCCCCTATGCCGCCGGGGACCCCGAACTGCTCGCCTGGGTGCACATCGTTTTCACCGACGCCTTCCTGGCCTCGCACACACTCTGGGGCGACCCTATCCCCGGCGGGGCCGATAGCTACGTGCGCGAATGGGCCAAGGCCGGAGAACTCGTCGGCGTGCACAATCCGCCGCGCTCCGCGTCCGAACTGCAGGCACAGCTGGATGCGTTCAAGGATGCCGGCATCCTCAAGAGCGACGAACGCGTGGCCGAGGCGGTGCGCTTCATTCGCAATCCTCCGCTCCGGCCCGCCATGATGCCCTTCTACCGGGTCATGTTCGCCGGCGCCGTCGCCTCGATCCCCCGCGAATACCGCGAGCTGCTCGGCCTGCGGCGCTCCCTGCTCCCGGTGGTCTGGGGCACCGGAGCCGTTCTCCGCCTGGTGCGCCTGCTCCTTGGCCGGTCGTCGACCTCGGAGGATGCCGCCCGGGCCCGTATCGCGCGTCTCTCCGCCGAGAACCCCGCCTAGACTGCACGGATGCCTCCGCGCCCTGACCTCTCGCGTACGGGCGCGACTCGCACTCGCCGCTTCCCCTTCCGACTGCTGGTGATCGGGCTGGCTGCCCTCGTTCTGACCTCACTGGGAATCTTCGCAGCCGTCAACCCCGACCTCTCGGAGACCGACGGGGACGTGCAGGTGACCCGCCCCACTGACCGCCCCCTGCGCGTGCTGTTCGTGGGCGATTCGATCAGCTACGGCCTCAACGCGGAACTGCAAGACCTGGGCTTCCGTCCGCTGATGGTCGATGCGCTCGCAGAGGGCGGCCCGGTTCAGGAATTCCACAAGAATCGGGCCGGTGCCACCACCCGCACGGTATCCAGGCTGGTCGATGTGCCGGAGAACCTCGACCTGGCCGTGGTCGAGCTGGGCACCAACGACGTGCTCGACCAGACCGCGCCCGACGAGTTCGCGCTCAGCTACCGGTCACTCCTGGACCGCGTGCACACCGAATCTCCGGGCGTCCCCCTCGTCTGCGTTGGCACCTGGGGCAGCGCGGATGAGACCGACGCGTACAACGACATCATCGACCACGAGTGCGCCCGAGAAGGCGGCGCCTTCGTCAGCCTCTACGACCTCTATCTGATCGAGGCCAATCGCGGCCCCGCCGGACGGGATGTCTTCGGCGGCACGAGCGATCGTTTCCACCCCAATGACGCAGGCTACCGAGCGATTGCCGAGCACCTTCTGGGCCACATCAGCATACGCTGAACTGTTTTGCATATCGCGGGGTGAAAGTACACCCCCTTGATGATTTCCTCTCTGTGAGGAAACCTCCAAGCATGAGACAAAACGACTGGGTACTCACCGTCCACTGCCGGGAGTGCGGGATCGGCGGCACAGCCCAAGTCGGAACCGACCGGCGCATCGTCTGGCCGGTGATCGTGCACGAGGGCGACTGCGAACTCGCCGATGACAAGGACCTCGTGGAGTCCCGCTCCGGGCATCCCGTGCATGGAGTCCGCCAGTCGGCTTACGCGCTGTGACGCCCCGCGGCACCCCGAACGAATTCGACGACGGCCAGCCACGTGCGGCCTGCCGTTAGACCTCCGAGGCGAAGAACGCGCCGATCGCCTTCCGGAGAGCGACCGGGTCGCTCACGTGGCACAATTCGCGGGCGGAATGCATCGAGAGCAGCGGGATACCCACGTCGACCGTGCGGATGCCGAGCCGCGTGGCGGTCAGCGGGCCGATTGTGGAGCCGCACGGCACCGTGTTGTTCGACACGAATTCCTGGTATTCCACGCCGGCCTGCGCGCAGGTTCGGGCCCAGAGGGCCGCACCCGCCGCATCCGTCGCGTAGCGCTGAGTGGCGTTGATTTTCAGCAGCGGGCCGCCCCCGGCGACGACCATGTTCGCCGGGTCGTGCTTCTCCGGGTAGTTCGGGTGCACCGAGTGACCCGCGTCGGCCGACACGCACCACGAGCCGGCGTAGGCGCGCAGGCGATCACTGACGGATGCCCCGAGTCCTACCCCGATCCGGGTCAGGATATCGCCCAGCAGCGGCCCGCTCGCACCCGTTCGGGTCTCGGAACCGAGTTCCTCGTGATCGAAGGCCGCGAGCACCAGGATCTGACCGGCCGGTGCCGGGGCTCCGATCAGGGCGACCAGGCCGGCGTGCACCGAGGAGAGATTGTCCATGCGCCCCGCGGCGAAGAGTTCGCGGCCGAGGCCGAACCGGGCCGGATTGGCCGTGTCGGCCGTGAGGATGTCGTAGCCGGCGACCTCCTCTCCCGCCAGCCCGGCCAGGCCCGCCAGATGCCCGACCAGGTCGGCCTGACTCGTTTCCCCCACCCCGAACACCGGGGTCAGGTGCCGCTGACGATCGAGAGTGAGGCCGGCGTTGGCGTCCCGGTCCAGGTGGATGGCCAGCTGCGGGATGCGGCAGAACGGGCCCGTGCGCACGAGGTGTTCGGTGCCGTCGATGGTGGTGAGGCGGCCGGCGAGTTCGAGTTCGCGGTCGAGCCAGGAGTTGAGCAGAGGACCGCCGTAGACCTCGATCCCGGCCTGCAGCCAGCCGTGGGCGCCGATGGTCGGCTTCGGCTTCAGCTTGAAACCGGGCGAATCGGTGTGCGCCCCCAGAATGCGAAACGGTGTCGTCGGGCCGGCCCCGTCCGGCTGCACCCAGGCGACGACCGCGCCGTCGCGCACGAGGTAGCGCCGTCCGGGCGCACCGGACCACTCCTCGGTTTCGCTCACCCGGTCGAAGCCGGCGGTGTCCAGGCGTCGGGCAACCTCCGCGGCAGCGTGGTACGACGACGGGGAGGCGGTGATGAACTCGGCGAAATCGTCGATGTAGTCCGGTGTGGATGTCATGGGTCATATCCAACCACCCTGCGTACTATGTCCACATTCAGGGCCGAGCAGTCACGGCCAGGCATTCACGGCCCAGAGGAGCGCCCATGAACCAGCCGAACCAGCCGAGCCAGCCGCCGCACCCGGCCCGCGCCGCCTTCGACGCCGTGATCTTCGACCTCGACGGCGTGGTCACCGACACGGCCGCCGTGCACGCCCGGGCGTGGAAGGCCCTGTTCGACGAGGCACTGCCGGGGCTGACGAAGTCGCCGGTGCCTTCGTTCGAAATCGAGAGCGACTACCGGCGGTACGTCGACGGGCGGGCGCGGGAGGACGGCATCCGTGCGTTCCTGGCCTCGCGCGGGATCGAACCGACGCATGGCCGGGCGACCATCGACGCTCTCGCCGGCCGCAAGCAGGAGCTGTTCACCCGCGAGCTCGCCGTCGGCGGCGTGCAGGCGTTCCCCGGCACGCTGGAGCTGCTGCGCCGGTTGAAAGAGCAGGGGCTGCCGGTGGCCCTCGTGACAGCGAGCCGCAACAGCGCCGCCGTGCTGACCGCGGCGCGCCTTACGGGCCTATTCGACGTCACAGTCGACGGCACCGACGCCGTGCGGATGCGCCTGGCCGGCAAACCCGACCCGGCCCTGTTCCTCGAGGCGGCCCGGCGACTGCACGTGACGCCGGACCGCACAGTGGTCGTCGAAGACTCCGAGGCCGGGGTGCAGGCCGCGGCGCGCGGCGGATTCGCCCTGGTCATCGGCATGGAGCGTACGGGCGACAGCCGGCTGCGCTCGGCCGGCGCCGATCTCGTGCTCACCGACCTCGCCGACCTGGACCTGGCCGGCCTGGACCCCGCTCTGACCGGGAAGAACCGCGGCTGGGCCGGAGGCGAGACCGGCAGCGACCCGTGGTTGCTGCGCTACATCGGCTATGACCCCGCGACCGAGGGGCTGCGGGAGGCGCTCTGCACACTCGGAAACGGCTACTGGGGCACTCGCGGCGCGGCGGCCGAGTCCACCGACGACGGCGTGCACTACCCCGGAACCTACCTCGCCGGCGTCTACAACCGGGTGCAGACGACCCTCGGCGAGCGCACCGTCGAAGACGAGCACCTGGTCAACGCCCCCAACTGGCTGCCGCTGGGATTCAGGGTGGCCGACGGGGACTGGTTCGACGTCGGCCACACCGAGCTGGTCACCTATCTGCAGGAGCTGGACCTGCGGCGCGGCGTGCTGACCCGGGTCATCCGTTTGCGCGACGAGGCGGGGCGCACCACCCGGGTGACCTCCCGGCGGTTCGTGTCCCAGGCCGCCCCGCATGTGGCCGTGCTCGACACCACGTTCGAGGCGGAGGACTGGACCGGCCCGGTGACCGTGCGCTCGGCCCTCGAGGGCCGGGTCTTCAACCGCAATGTTGCCGCCGACCGGCTTCTCACCAACGCTCATCTGATTCCCCACACCGGCACGCAAATCGACGCCGAGACCGTGCTGCTCGAGATGGAGACCACGCAGTCCGGCATCCACATCGCCCTGGCGGCCCGCACCCGGGTGCGGAGGGACGAGCAGCCGGTCGAGCCCCCGCGGCACCTGCTCACCGACGACGCCGGCTGGGTGGCGCACGAGTTCACCCTGGATCTGGAGCCGGGGCATCCGGTCAGGGTGGAGAAGACGGTCGTCGTCACCACCTCCCGCGACCGGGCCATCGCCTCGCCGGCCCGGGCGGTGGCCATCTGGTTGCGGCGCCTGCCGCACCCGGCGGACCTGTTGGAGGCGCACGAACGGGCCTGGCAGGTGCTCTGGGACGAGTTCGCGGTGGGCATGCGCGCGAGCGATCACCAGTCGCTCGCGCTCAACCTGAACACCTTCCACGTGCTGCAGACGGTGGCGGCCGTCGACGCCGACCTCGACGCGAGCATGCCGGCCCGAGGGCTACACGGCGAGGGGTACCGCGGGCACGTCTTCTGGGACGAGCTGTTCGTCTACCCGATTCTCACCCTGCGCCGCCCCGACCTGAGCCGCGCCCTGCTCGGCTACCGGTACCGGCGCCTGGGCGAGGCCCGCGCGGCCGCACGGGGCATCGGCCGCGAGGGCGCGATGTTCCCCTGGCAGAGCGGCATCGACGGGCGTGAGGAGACCCCGACGAACCTCTTCAACCCGCTGAACCAGCAGTGGATGCCCGACAATTCCCAGAACCAGCGGCATGTGGGCCTCGCCGTGGCCTACAGCATCTGGGAGTATTACCAGTCCACCGGCAACACCGAATTCCTGATTCAGCAGGGTGCCGAAATGCTGCTCGAAGTGGCTCGTTTCTTCGCCAGCCTGGCCCGCTACGACGAGGTGGACGACCGCTACGACATTGACGGGGTGATGGGGCCGGACGAGTTCCACGACGGTTACCCCGGGGCGTCGGGCCACGGCCTCCGCAACAACGCGTACACGAACGTGATGACCGCGTGGGTACTGCACCGCGCGGTCGACACCGTGGCTCTGTTGCAGAACCGGTACTGCGGGCCCCTCTGGAACCGGCTGCGACTGCGGCCGGACGAGGTCGACCACTGGGCCCGGATCAGCCTGCGGCTGCGGGTGCCGTTCCACGCCGACGGCGTGATCAGCCAGTTCGAGGGCTACGAGGGCCTGCCCGAGTTCGACTGGGACGCCTACCGGGCCCGGTATCCCTCGATCGCCCGCCTCGACTTGATCCTCAACGCCGAGGGCGACAGCACGAACAACTACCGGCTCTCCAAGCAGGCCGATGTGCTCATGCTGCTCTACCTGCTCTCCGCCGAGGAGCTGCGCGAACTGCTTGAGACCATGGGCTACGAACTGCCGCCGGAGGCGATTGTGCGAACGGTCGAGTTCTACTCGGCACGCTCCACGCACGGCTCCACGCTCAGCAACGTGGTGCACTCCTGGCTGGACGCCCGGCGCGACCGGGAACGGTCGTGGGACTATCTGACCCGGGCCCTCGACAGCGACCTTGGCGACATCCTCGGCGGCTCCACCCACGAGGGCATCCACCTCGGCGCGATGGCCGGATCGATCGACATGGTCGTGCGCTGCTACACCGGGCTGGAGATCCGGGAGAACATGCTCTGGCTGCATCCCGTGCTGCCGAAGGAGCTCGCGGAGGTCACCTTCGCCATCAACTACCGGGAACAGCCGATCCGGCTGAAGCTGACTCCCGGCAACGTGCGCCTGCAGCTGCGGGCAGGCGGCGCCGCTCCGATACGGATACGGGTCGAGGGCAAAGAGGCCGTGCTTGCGCCCGGCGAGACCCGCGATTTCCCGCTCGGTTAGCGTCGGTTGGCCCCGGACTCCTGAAACCACTATCCCTGTGGGCCAAGGCCGCTCGGGGCAGCCTCGGGGTTGGCGAAGGCGGCCAGCAATTCCCCGATGCGGTGACCACGATCCAGAGGGTGGCGAAGCGGCATTCCCGTGTTGAGGCGATAGATGTTGCGCCGTCCCTCCCGTTCGCGCTCGAGATAACCGGCGTCTTCGAGTTCGGTGACGATGCGTTGAGCCGCCCGCTCCGTGATGCCCACCTGGGCCGCGACGTCGCGCAATCGCACATTCGGGTTCTCCGCCACGCACAACAGCACGTGCGCGTGATTGGTTAAAAACGTCCACTGAGCCATTCTCCTATTCTCACCCAACTGACCATTGTTTCCTCACACGTGAATCCCGACACTCGATGCGTGCTATGTTTTTCGTGTTTTATGAATCGTGAGAGAAGGAGCAGCTTTGAACGAGAATGCGACGGTGGCAATGGTCCTGGCGGGGCCGTGGGTTGCCGTGCTCGCCGCGGCGATCGCCGGGCGTTTCGGCCGGAGCGGTGATCTGGTTGCTCGCATTGCCGCGGCGGTCGTCGGTCTGGGGTTCGTCTTTACGGCAGCCGTCGCCATTGCCGTGTCGACCCTGTGGACGGGTTCAATCCAGGTGGGCTTCGGGGAGACAAGCCTGCAACTCGATGCCCTGGCACTGATCATGTCGATGATCGTTCTGGGGCTGTCCTCCCTCATTCAGGGGTTCGCCGTGCGCTACCTGCGCGGGGATCCTCGTCAGGTCTGGTTCGTGGTGACCGCGAACCTGCTCACCGGGTTCACCGTGCTGATGGTGTGTGCAGGGTCCGTGGCCCTGTTCGCGTGCGCCTGGGTCGGCGCCGGCGCCGCACTTGTGCTGCTTCTGGCCACCTACTGGCCGCTGGCACAGGCGCGGGAGGGTGTGTGGCGCACCGCGGTTCGCTTTGGTGCCGCCGACACCGCGTTCCTCCTCGCGGTGGCAGTGCTGCTCGTTGGTGCCGGCGGGGACGTGTCCTTCGATCAGCTCGGCGCCGGTGCGTCCGGCCTGAGCGCGTCGGCCCAGCTCACCCTCGCGGTAATGTTGGTCCTCGCCGCCCTGGCCCGATCCAGCCAGATCCCATTCCAGGGCTGGTTGCCGTTCACTCTCGGCGCCCCGACACCGGTCTCTGCGCTGTTGCATGCCGGGGTGGTCAACGCGGGCGCCATCCTGCTTCTGCGATTCGCGCCGGCGATCGCCCCTCACCGGTCCGTGATGATCGTCGTCTGCGTGGTGGGCGCGGCCACCCTGGTGTTCGCGTCGGCGGTGCGCCTGGCACGCCCGGACGTGAAGGGCCGACTGGTATTCTCCACGATGGCGCAGATGGGGTTCATGATCATGGCCTGCGGGTTGGGCCTGTTCGCGGCTGCAATCTTCCACCTGGTTGCCCACTCCCTGTACAAATCGACACTCTTCCTCGGCGCGGGAACCGGAGTGCGACAGCACGCCACCGACCGCGACCTTCCCACCCGCACAGCCCCGTCACGCCTGGTGGCGGGCCTCGCGGTGGCCATCTCCGTGACCGTAACGGTTGCCGTACTCGTGGCAGCCAAACTGGTGCTCTCCCCCGCCGTGTCGCCCTCCAGCATCGGCCTGTTGGCGTTCGTCGCCCTGACCGCCGGCGTCACCCTGGCCGTGGCACTGGCAACCCACTTCTCGATCCGCACGATGGTGGTCGGCACCACGGTGACGGCGGCCGTCGGAATCGGCTACGTAGCCTTCCTGCACCTGTTCACGGGAGCACTGCAACCCGGGGTGCCGGTCCAGGGGGCCCCTGGCTGGCTGCTCGTTCTGCCCGCGGTCGGCCTGATCGCCGTCGAGCTGCTGGCTCGAAGCAGCACCGGTGCGGTCTGGCTGCGCGATCGTGTCTACACGTCCGCACTTGCCGCCTCCCTGCCCCGTAACCCCATCAGAACTGGAGCACCCCTGTGAGTCTGATCCTACGCGCGCAGGTCGCTGCCGCCGCCCACGACATCGTTCCGGCCTGGCCGTTGGACTCCTTCATCGCCGTGAACCCACTGGCCGGCCGCGAATCTTACCCATTCGAGACCGAAACAACCGCGGAGGCGGCAACCACCCGCCCCGGGAGCGCCTACCTGGCTGACTATCAGCGCGGTCGAATCACCCGTGATGACATCGACGCAGCACTCCTCGAACGTATCCCCCAGCTGGCCGACCGACGCTTGCGGATCGGCACCGCAGCCGTGTCCGCGGTCCGGGTTGCCGAACTCGATATGCGCCTGGTCGCAGCCGCACCTGAGCCCGAACCGGTTGCGGTGGCGGAGCTGACGTGGCTCGATGAATACCTGGCCGTCTGGGTTGCCGGCTATCTGTGCCCGGACCCGGCGTGGCCCATGCCACACCATGCCGACGGGTTCTACCGGGCCTGGCGAACCCTGGCCTGCCTCGATCCGTCCCTCCCCCGCACGGTTCGGCGCACCCTCACCACACTTTCGCCCGAACCGGACGCGGCGCTGGCGCACGCCCTGCAACGCCTCGGCATCACGGCGGCCGACGTCCCACGTGCCCTTCGGACCGCACTCGGGCACCTGCCCGGGTGGGTCGGGCACATCAAATGGCGGGCCGAGAAGGTCGGCGACATCGACCTGACCTCGTACCTGGCCGTCCGATTCACGGTCCAGGTTGCGCTCGGAATTACCCCAGCAGCCGACCAGACAACACAGACGGCACAGCGCGACCACACCACGCTGACCTCGGCACCGTTCTGGTTGCGGGCCGAACGGGTTGCGCAGGCGCTTACCGCCGCACGGCCGAGCCGCGAGGACGTCGCCGCGGTCGCTCGGGTTCTGTCCACCCATCCGATAACTGACCAGCGGTACACCTGGCAGAAAGCCTACGAACTGAACTACCGCACCGCCCTGATCGGGGCACTCCGCTCCACCGTCGAGACCCGGGACGGCCGCAACGTGCAGTTGGTGATGTGCATCGACCCCCGGTCCGAGGGGTTGCGCCGCCACCTCGAAGAAAGCTCCTCCGTCGAGACGTTCGGTTTCGCCGGCTTCTTCGGCGTCCCCATCCGGTTCGCCCGCTACCAGGCGCGCGGAGCAATCGACTCGCTCCCGGCACTGCTGAGCGCGCGCCACCACATCACCGAGATCCCCGTCGACCACGAACAAGCACACAGAGTCGTTGCCGCTGGAAAATTCCGAGACGCCCTGCGGCATGCCGTGCATACGGCGGACTCGACAGCGGCGACACCGTTCGCGTTCGCGGAAACGGCAGGATGGTTCTACGGCGGCATCAGCATCCTGCGCACCCTCACCCCGCGCATCCACGCACGGATCGTGCGCGCCCTCTCCCTCTCGCCCCGGGACCTGCGCAGTGACGTGACGATCGCGGACGCGTTCACGCTGGACGAGCGTGCCACGCTGGCCGAAACGGCCTTGCGGATGATGGGCCTGTCCCAGTTCGCCCCGCTGGTCGTTTTGGCAGGTCACGGCTCCGAATCGGAGAACAACCTCTACCAGTCCGCACTGGACTGCGGCGCGTGCGGCGGTAATCCGGGGCACGCCAACGCCCGCGCCGCCGCCGCCATCTTCAACGACCCCGAGGTGCGACTGCTGCTCACCGACCGCGGGCTGCCGATTCCCTTCGACACGTTCTTCGTGGCCGCCGAACACAACACCGTCAGCGACATGGTCACCGTGCTCGACCGCCACCTGATCCCCGACAGCCACACGAGTTCGGCAGACCGCTTCGAGCAGCTTCAGCGCACCGCGGCGGACAAATTAGTGACCGAACGCGCCCGGCACCTACCGGGAGCATCACCCCGGCATTCCCCCGCACGACTGCGCGGACGTGCCCACGACTGGGCTGAGGTGTATCCAGAGCTCGGGTTGGCGGGAAACGCCACCATGATCATCGGACCCCGCGATATAACCAGGAACGTTGATTTGGGCCGGCGGGTGTTCCTGCACTCCTACCGCACCGAACTGGATCCCACCGGGGCCGCCCTGGAGACGATCATGACCGCCCCCCTCGTCGTGGCGCAGTGGATCAACCACCAGTACTACTTCACAGCCCTGAACCCCGACACTCTCGGCGCAGGAACGAAAACCATCCACAACGCCATCGGCACACTCGGCGTGATCTCGGGCCACAGCGGGGACCTCCGCCGCGGCCTGCCGTGGCAATCCGTGGGTCTGGGCACGGAGCTGTTCCATGAGCCGATGCGCCTCACCGTCGTTGTCGAAGCACCGCTGGCCCGCATCGGAGAGATCATCTCGCGCAACCAAGTCCTGCGAGATCTTTTCGACAATGACTGGATCACCCTCACCGCACGAGATCACCCCGCTGCCCTCTGGCACCGCTATACCGCCTACGGCTTCACAGCGACCGCAACCGCTACTCCCGCCGCCACTGCCACCCCGATGGAAGGACCACACACATGAACAATCTCACCAAGATGACCCGACTGGAGATCGTCGTGCCTGCGCGCGACGCCCCCGCCATCCGCGAGCTGGTTTCCTCCGCCGGCGCCACCGGGTACACCTCCGTCTCCGGTGTCTCCGGCATCGGACACCACGGACAACACTCTGGATCCCTGCTCTTCAACGAGTACGACACCCTCACCATGCTCATCACCGTGTTGCCCCCCGACAAAGCCGACGAACTCATCAACGCCGTGCGCGAGCTGCTGAACACCTCCAGCGGCGTCATGTTCGTCGCCGAGACCTACGTCTCAAGGCCCGACTACTTCCAATGACTTCCTCCCACGCCTACTATGCCGGGCGCCTGATCACCTTCGCCACCATGCACGGCAAGGAGCACCTCGCCCAACAGGCATTCCGCGACATTCTCGGCGCGACAGTCAGCGCTGCGGGGGGCCTGAACACTGACCAGTTCGGGACCTTCGCCGGCGATATCCCACGCACCCTCAGCCCCCGCTCGGCAGCCCGCGCCAAAGCGCGACTGGGTATGCAGATCGCCGGCTCCACTCTTGGACTTGCCTCCGAAGGCAGCTTCAGCTCCGGATTCGGTCCTCTCGTTGAAAACACGGAGATTCTCCTGTTCATCGACAAAACCCTGGGGTTGGAACTCGTCGAGGGCGCCGTGAATATCTCCGCGCTGCCTGGAGGCAGACGCGTCGACAACGCCGACAGCGCTCTCGCGTCCGCGTCAGCCGCGGGATTCCCCGAACAGGGAGTGATCGTGCAGAGCACAAACGATAATCACCTGACTGTCTACAAGAACTTCACGCAACTCAGCGACCTCGAGGAAACCGTCGACATGCTTCTGACGGACCAGTCCACCGTCACGATTCTGCCGGACTACCGAGCGCACAAATCGCCAGCGCGGGCAGAGACGATTCGCAGGCTGAGTTATCAGATGGCTCGTCGCCTCGCTACACCCTGCTCCCTGTGTCAAGCACCTGGGTTCGGTCAGGTAGACATCGAACGCGGCGTTCCCTGTTCCGACTGTAGATCAGCGACCGCATTGATCGCCGCGGACCTCCACGGCTGCGGACGCTGTACCCACAGGACCCGGATACCGCGTGGCCAGGCCACCGCCGACCCGCAATGGTGCGACTATTGCAACCCGTAGCGAGGTCAGGCGTTATTCGTGCTCCCCGTCGGCCTCATGCATGGTGGTCCGCGGCGCGCCTCAGACCTCGGACTGCAGGGCCGCCCGGGCGAACGCGGCCCCACCGGGCGTGACGATCCAGCGCGTGTAACTGCTGGTGCCGGCATCGAACACACCGAGTCGGCGCAGCAAGCGCCACTTCGGCAGCACCAGGTTGAACGCCGCGTCACTGGAGAGCGGGGCACCGTCGGCCCGCACCCAACCGATGGTCTCCAAACTGAGGGCCAGCAGCTGTTTGAACAGCTCGGCCTCGTCAAAACCCCGCCGCGCGATGAGTAGGAGCAGCAGCCTGGTGGCGTCGGACTCGGCCGGGTCGCGGCTCTGGTGCGCGGTTCTGGCCAGATGCCACCACAGATCGCGCGGCGCCTCGACGAGCGCCCGGCCGCGACTGGTCTGCAGCAGCATCCCCTTGCTCACTCGGAGCAGGCCCACGCTGCGCAGGTGTGCGCGCAACTCCAGCAGAGGCAGGAAGTGGCTCTCCCGGCTGGCCGTGACGGGCCAGCCCCAGTCGAGCTGGGTCGAGGCTTCCACGACCACCGCGGGCGGGAGGTAGCCGGCCTGGGTCAGACGGATACCGTGCTCACCGACGCGGCGCAGCATCCACTGCACGGGCGCCACCATGCGCTCCATCGCCCGCACCGGCAGCAGAATGGAGTCGGTCACCCGTGCCTCCGCGAGCACCAGGCGGAACCCGGCGACGGAGTCGGGGTGCATGCGTGTTTCGAGTTCCTGGACGACCTTCACGGTGCGAGCATAGCGAGGTGTGGCCGCGGAGCCTGATGCGACCGATCGTGTCGGGCATCCGCTCTGCCGTAGCCTTGGATCATGGCCAGAGACATTGCAACCACCACCACAGTCGACCTCGCCGAGATGCTCGCTTTCGTGCGCCCGAGGCACCGGATGCTGCTGGCCACCACCCGCACCGACGGCCGCCCGCAGATCTCGCCCGTGACCGGCGGGGTCGACCCCTCCGGCCGAATCGTGATCTCCTCCTATCCTGCCCGGGCGAAAACCCGCAACGCGGAGCGAAATGTGCTTGCCTCCGTACTGGTGCTCTCGAAAGACTGGGACGGCGGCTGGATCCAGGTCGACGGCGACGCCGAGGTGCTGCACATGCCCGAGGCCGGCGACGGGCTGGTCGAGTACTTCCGCTGCATCTCCGGCGAGCACTCCGACTGGGCCGAGTACCGGGCGGCGATGGCGCTTCAGGACAAGTCCCTGATCCGCATCACCCCCAGCCGGTGGAGCCCGATCGGCACGGGCGGCTTCCCGGCCGACGTCGCCGCCCGGCTCGACGCACTGTAGCCGCGCTCGCAGGATCGGCGTCGCGGCGCACCCTGGGGAAGCAGGCGCACGTTCGTCCGTGCGCCCGCTTCCATAACCTGCGCCGCGAGGCCTGGCGCCCGGCGCGCTGTCACCAGCATCTGCGAAGCTGGACGGATGACCGACACCCGCGCCGCCGCCCTCGAGATTCTGCGCAACCTGGTCGGGCGTGACGACGCCGACTTCCACGAGGGACAGTTCGAGGCGATCGAGACCCTCGTCGACCAGCGCCGACGGGCCCTGGTCGTGCAACGCACCGGGTGGGGCAAGTCGGCCGTCTACTTCGTCGCCACGCTGCTGCTGCGCCGCCAGGGAGCCGGCCCCACCATCCTGGTGTCGCCGCTGCTCGCCCTGATGCGCGACCAGGTGGACGCGGCAGCCCGGGCCGGGGTGCGCGCCGTGTCGATCAACTCCTCCAACCCACACGAGTGGGCAGAGGTGCAGCAGCAGCTGATCGACGACGAGGTCGATGTGCTGCTGGTGTCGCCGGAGCGACTCAACAACCCGAAGTTCCGCGACGAGCAGCTCCCCGCGCTCCTCGCCCGGGTGGGCCTGCTCGTCGTCGACGAGGCCCACTGCATCTCCGACTGGGGCCACGATTTCCGGCCCGACTATCGGCGCCTGCGCGACCTGATCGCCCAGATGCCCGCCGGGGTGCCGGTGCTGGCGACCACGGCCACGGCGAACAGCCGCGTGGTGACGGATGTCGCGGCACAGCTGGTCTCGACCGGCGCGACGGTCGCGAACGGCGCAACCGGCGTGGCAAGCGCTGAGGTGGTCACCATCCGCGGCCCGCTCGCCCGGGCATCCCTGCGCCTCGGCGTACTGCGCCTGCCCGACTCGCGCACCCGGCTGGCCTGGCTGCTCAGCCACATCGACGAGCTGCCCGGTAGCGGCATCATCTACACCCTCACCGTCTCGGCGGCGGAAGACACCGCACGTCTGCTGCGGGAGGCCGGGCACCCGGTGCGCGCCTATACCGGGCAGACCGACACCGCGGAGCGGGAGGAGTCCGAGGGCATGCTCAAGCGCAACAAGGTCAAGGCCCTCGTCGCCACCAGCGCCCTGGGCATGGGGTTCGACAAGCCCGACCTCGGCTTCGTGTTGCACCTGGGTGCCCCCTCCTCCCCCGTGGCCTACTACCAGCAGGTCGGCCGCGCCGGCCGCGCCACCGAGAACGCCGACGTGCTGCTGCTGCCCGGAGTCGAAGACGAAGACATCTGGCAGTACTTCGCCACCTCCTCGATGCCCAGCCAGCACAAGGCGGAAGCCGTGATCGGGGCGCTCACGGAGCACGGATTTGCCCCGCTGTCCACACCGGCGCTCGAGGCCCGCGTCGACCTCAAGCGCAGCCCGCTCGAGCTGCTGCTGAAGGTGCTCGACGTCGACGGCGCCGTGCGCCGCGTCACCGGCGGCTGGGTGTCCACCGGCCGGCCCTGGTTCTACGACCGGGAACGCTACGAACGCATCGCCGCCGCCCGGGTGAGCGAGCAGCAGGCGATGCTCGACTACGAGCGCACCACCGGCTGCCGGATGGAATTCTTGCAGCGCGCGCTCGACGACGACACCGCGGTGGCCTGCGGCCGCTGCGACAACTGCACCACGGCCTGGTTCCCCGGCGACGTGCGGCCCGAGATGACCTCGGCCGCCGCCCGAGCCCTCGACCGGGTCGGCGTGGCTCTCGAGCCGCGCGCGCAGTGGCCCACTGCAGTGGCGAGCCTGGGCGTGAACGTGCGCGGCAACATCCCGACCGGCGAACGGATGCTGCCCGGCCGCGCCCTCGCCCGCCTCACCGATCTGGGCTGGGGCGGCCCGCTACGCGACCTGTTCGCCACCCAGTCCTCCGACGCGCCGTCCACGGATGCCCCGGCGAGCCCAGCCCTGATCCAGGCCTGCATCCGCGTGCTGGTGGAGTGGGGCTGGGACGAACGGCCGGCCGCGGTGGTGAGCGTGCCCTCGCGGCGGCATCCGTTGCTGGTCGGATCGGTGGCTCGGGCGTTCGCCGAGGCCGGCCGCCTGCCCTGGCTCGGCTCGCTCGACCTCGTGAACGGCGGCCCCACCGGCACGGCGGGCGGCAACAGCGCCTACCGGCTCTCCAACGTCTGGGACCGTTTCGCGGTGGGACCGAAGCTGGCCGCGGCCCTCGACACGGTGCAGGGCCGACCGATCCTGCTCGTCGATGACCTCGCCGACAGCCGCTGGACGCTCACGGTTGCGGGCCGCCTACTGCGTCGCCAGGGGGTGGCGGCCGTGCTGCCGTTCGCGTTGGCGTTGAAGTCCTGAGCTGCCGGAGAACTGAAGCTTTCGCCCTGACGTCAACGCAGCGCGCGCAGCTTGACCGTGCGCTGCAAGCCGACCTCGTCGGCCCGGACTCCCCCGACCGTTCCGCAGTGGGCTGACTGCATGGACAGGCGCACCAGGTCAACGCCGCGCAGCCCCGGCCAGCCCTGCACCAGGTGGCGCCAGGTTGTTGGCACAGCTTCCAGCCCCCAGCGGGCGGCGGTCAGCGCGCCAGCGACACCTGCTACGGCGTCGGTGTCGCCGCCGCCGCGCGCCGCGACTTCGATGGCGCGACGCACCTGGCCGGCATCCGTTCCCCGGGCGTACGTGATCGCCGACCAGGCAGCCTGCAGGGTCTGCACGACCCAGCCGTTACCCGGGAAATCCGCGGGCCGTTCACGCTCGGCATCGTCGAACCGGGTCGACCAGTCCGCGCGGCGCTCGCTCGTCAGGGCGGACAGGCCCACCCGAATGTCGAGTTCGCCCTCGAGCACGGCGTGCCGCAAAGCGAGCCCGAACAGCACGCAGGCATCGCCTGCCTCGGTTTCACGGTGCGTCAGCTCGCTGACCAGGCGCGCGGCCTCGGCCAAGGCGACCGGATCGCCGAGGAACGCCAGCGCCACCGGCGCGGTTCTCAGGAGCGATCCGTTGCCGGCGCTGCGCCCGTTGCGATCATGCTGCTCCCTCGCCCCGCGACGCACGGAGTCGGCGTTCGGCTCGCTGCCCGAGAGCACCGCCCCCAACTGCACGCCCGCGTACGGTGCCGATTTCGCCCAGGCCACCCAGTGGGCCACGACGATGTCGAGGACCGAGTCGTCTCTGAGATCCCCGCCCTCCGCCGCGGCGATCGCGAGCGGCACCGCCATGGCCGTGTAGTCGGTCCACTCGCCGGGTACCCAGTGGAAGCCGCCGCCGCCGCGCATGCTGACCGGGGTGGTTTCCGGTAGCGGCCCGGCAAACTCGTAGCCGGCCCCGAGCGCGTCCCCGCAGGCCATGCCCAGCAGCACCGCTGCTGATCGGTCGTGTTGGTCGGCAGTCAGCTTCATTGCAGGCTCCTTCGGGTCGGGCCGATTCGGGTCGGGTAAGGACCGGAGTACCTGCACATCCGAGAACGAACGTCGGGTGCACGGGATGAGCGCAGCCTATTCCGGCCCAAAATCCCCGGCAAGGCCATTGACCGGGGCCTAACCGGTGTGTGACGCGGCGCGTCACGGGAATACTTACCGGGGCGCACTCCTTGTTAGTCTTCAGACATCGCTTTTCGGCGATGAATACGCACCTGCAACCTCGGTTAGGCCAGAAAAATGAAGCTCAAGATCCTGTCGGCGGTACTACTCACAGCGCTCACCGTGTCGCTGGCCGGCTGCTCCGCGAGCACCGACACCGACGACGCAACCACGACCGGCGCCGACACCTCGCTGTCCTCCGTCATAGACGCGGGCGTGCTCACCATCGGCACTGAGGGCACGTACCGCCCGTTCACTTTCCACGAGGGTGGCTCCGGCGCACTGACCGGCTACGACGTCGAGATCATCGAGGCCGTCGCAGCCGAGCTCGGAGTCACGGCCAAGTTCGAGGAAACCCAGTGGGACGGCATCTTCGCCGGCCTCGAGGCCGGCCGCTTCGACGTTATCGCCAACCAGGTCACGGCCACCCCGGAACGCGTCGCCAAGTACAACTTCTCGACCCCCTACACGTTCTCGACCGGCGTGATCGTGGTCAAGAGCGACAACACCTCGATCACCTCCTTCGAGACCCTGGCCGGCAAGACCACGGCCCAGTCGCTCACCAGCAACTGGAACACCCTCGCCACCGAGAGCGGCGCACGTGTGCAGGCCGTCGAGGGCTGGGCCCAGTCGGTCGCCCTGGTCGAACAGGGCCGCGTCGACGCGACCGTGAACGACAATCTTACCTTCCTCGACTACCAGAAGCAGACCGGCGCCACCGGGCTCAAGGTCGCCGCGAACACCGACGAGGAGTCCGCGACCTCGTTCGCTTTCGTCAAGGGAAGCACGGAGCTGACGGATGCCGTCGACGCGGCCCTCGAGAAGCTCGCCGCCGCCGGCACCCTGACGTCGATCTCGGAGAAGTACTTCGGGTCCGACGTTTCCCAGTAACCCCGTCCAGCCATGAACCAATCCGCCTGGGACCTATTCTGGACCTCGCTCGGTCCCATCGTGCAGGGGGCGATTCTCGGCACCATCCCGCTGGCGCTCGCCTCGTTCACGATCGGTCTGGCGCTCGCGCTCGGGCTGGCGTTGATGCGCCTCTCCCGGCGCCGGTGGGTGTCCGGCATCGCCCGGGTCTACATCTCGATCGTGCGCGGTACCCCACTGTTGGTCCAGTTGTTCGTGATCTTCTACGGCCTGCCGTCGCTGGGCATCCTGATCGATCCGTGGCCGAGCGCTGTGATGGCGTTCTCGCTCAACGTCGGCGGCTACGCCGCCGAAGTGATTCGGGCTGCCATCCTCTCGGTGCCCAAGGGACAATGGGAGGCGGCCTACATGATCGGCATGTCGCACCGTCGCGCGCTGACCCGGATCATCCTGCCGCAGGCCGCCCGTGTCTCGGTTCCGCCCCTGTCGAACACCTTCATCAGCCTGGTCAAGGACACCTCCCTCGCCTCGCTGATCCTGGTCACGGAGCTGTTCCGCGAAGCACAGCAGGTGGCCGCCTTCAGCCAGGAATTCATGCTGCTCTACCTCGAAGCCGCCCTGGTCTACTGGGTGATCTGCCTGGGCCTGTCCTCGGTGCAGAGCGTTCTCGAGAAGCGATTGGACCGCTATGTCCCCCACTGATCCGATTGATCCGACCGAACCGACGGCCCCGGATGCCGCGGCGACCTCCGACGCCCTGCTCCGCGTGCGCGGGCTCCAGAAGAGTTTCGGCGCCAACCAGGTGTTGCAATCCATCGAGCTGACGGTGGGTCGCGGCCACGTGCTCGCCCTGATCGGACCCTCCGGTTCCGGCAAGACCACCATCCTGCGCTGCCTGAACGGCCTGGAACTGGCCGACGGCGGAACGATCGACGTGGCCGACGAACTGTCGGTCGACTTCGCAGCCATACCGGGGAAGAGTCAGCGTGCGGCTCTGCGCGACCGGTCGGCCATGGTCTTCCAGCACTACAACCTGTTCCCGCACAAGACCGTACTGGAGAACGTGCTGGAGGGGCCCGTGGTGGTGCAGCGCCGCCCGAAGGCGGAGGTCGAAGCGGAGGCGCTCGCGTTGCTCGACCGCGTGGGCCTCAGCGCCAAGAAGGACAGCTACCCGTTCGAGCTCTCCGGCGGCCAGCAGCAGCGTGTGGGCATCGTGCGCGCGCTCGCCCTGCGCCCGCAGCTGCTGCTCTTCGACGAGCCCACGTCATCCCTCGACCCGGAACTCGTGGGCGATGTTCTGCGCCTGATCAAGGAACTGGCGGTGGAGGGCTGGAGCATGGTGATCGTGACCCACGAACTCGAATTCGCGCGCGAGGTAGCCACCGAGGTGGCCTTCGTCGACGGTGGCCGAATCGTCGAGCATGGCGACCCGAATCAGCTGCTGCGCCACCCGAAGGAGGAACGCACCCGGCAGTTCCTGCACCGGCTGCTGTTCCCCTTCTAGGTGCACATCCAGGCGTGGGGCCGACCTCGCCGGGCAGCGGCTCAGCCCCTCACCTGCCCGTCAACTCTTGTGCCCGGAGTCGGGCTGATCCGCTGGTTCAGTCTCGGAATGATCCGCTGCCCGGAGTGAGCCGGCATGAGCTCGCACCGTGGGATCCTGGCGTGTCTTGATCAGGCTGGCGACCGTGGTCACGGTCAAGACCACACCGATGACGATCAGGCTGAGATTCGTGCTGATCTCCGGCACTCGGCCATCAAGGCCGTGTGCCCAATGCAGAACGAGTTTCACACCGATGAAGGCCAGGATGAGGGACAGGCCGGTCGACAGGTAGACCAGCCGGTCGAGGAGCCCCTTGACGAGGAAGAATAGCGCCCGGAGCCCGAGCAGCGCGAAGGCGTTGGCGGTGAAGACGATGTACGCCTCATCGGTGATTCCGAAGATCGCCGGGATCGAATCGAGTGCGAACAGGAGATCGGTGCTGCCGATCGCTATCAGCACGATAAACAGCGGTGTCACCGCGCGGCGGCCGGCGCTCCGCGTGAACATACGACCGTCGACATAGTCGTCGGTAACGGTCAGGCCCCGACGGGCCACCCGGACCAGTACGTTGTCTTGCACGTCAGGGTCGACGTTACGGTGCCGGAAGAGCTGTACGGCTGTGAAGATCAGGACCAGACCGAAGATCAGGAACATGAATGAGAACAGCGAAAGCAGGGCGGAACCCAGTGCAATGAAGATCGCCCGCAGAATGAGTGCCAGCAGGATCCCGAAGATGAGAACTTTCTGCTGGTATTTTTCCGGGACCGCGAAGGTCGACATGATGATCACGAAGACGAAGAGGTTGTCGATGGACAGGCTCTTCTCAACGATGTACCCGGCGAAGTATTCCGCGCCGAACCCCCAGCCCACCTGCGCCGCGAAAACGAGGCCGAACAGGATCGCGACCGCGATGTACAGCACCGACGAGAGTGCGGCCTCCCGAAACTTGACGACGTGCGGCCGGGCGATGGCCAAACCCAGGTCCAACGCGAGCAGACCCAGAATGACGGCGATGGTGAGCGTCCAGCGGAGCGCAGTTACTTCCAGCAACTGTGACCTTCCTGTCGTGTCCTCAGCGAGAATTTCAGCGTGAGCCTACTCATAAGAGGAACTAAATAAGCATGAACGTCAACAGTATCCTGCCTCTGCTGCTGACCCCCTTCCGGGCAAGCGGCCTGCCTTGCTAAATCCCCAGCTCGTCCGCACTATTCTTTTCCAGTGACTTCAACAGCGATCTCTCCGGTGGGCTCCGACTCAGCATCGCCCTCCACCTTCCGGCAGCTTTCCGGTCTGCTGCGGATCGGCATGGGACTGCTACTCCTTGCGAGCATCATTACGCAGATCACCGACCAGCTCTGGAACGACGCCTTCGTGGCGACCGAGTATTTCGGCTACTTCACCATCCAGTCGAGCCTGATGAACGTGGTCGTGCTGCTCGTGGGAGGTTCCCTCGCCCTTCGCCGAAGCACGGATTCCCAACTCCTCACCGTGGTGCGAATGTCGGTACTCACCTACGCGGTCGTCACCGGGGTCGTCTACAACGCGCTGCTGCGCAACGTCGTCTCCGATGGCTTCATCGGTGTCGGCTGGCCCAACGAGGTGTTGCACGTCTGGGCGCCGATCTTCATCGCGCTGGACTGGATCCTCTCGCCGGGGCGCCCGGCCCTGGCCTGGAAGCGCCTCGGTGTTGCCCTGATCTACCCGCTGGCTTGGGTGGCTTACGCCGTGGTGCGGGGCACCCTGACCGGCTTCTACACCTATCCCTTCCTCGAACCGGCCCAGCCGGGCGGCTACGTGACCGTGATCTTCTACGTGCTCGGCATCGCGACCTTCATCACCGGTCTCGCCGCGGCCGCAATCGCCGCGAGCCGCCTCCGGCCACAGGTTTTGACGACCGAACCCGTGGCCTGATCCGCTGTCGCGGTCAGACCGATCGCGGCGGCGGCGCGAATGTGCTGAACGCGGCGATCATCTCGTCGACGCTGTGCGCCGCGGTCGACGGATGCCGGAACGGCCGGTTCCGCTCGATGCTGTAGTGATTGCGCCGCCCCACCCGTTCGCGCCGGATGTAGCCGGCCTTGACCAGGTCCGCCATGATGCTCAGCGCCGCCCGGGTTGACACCCCCACCGTGTCGGCGAGCTCCTGCACCCGCGCATCGGGGTTCCCCGCGATAGCCAGGAGCAGGTGCGCGTGGTGGGTGAGGAACGTCCACGGCTTGCCGGGGGCATCCGTCGGTCCAGGCGGCGGAACGGGCGGCGGTTCGGGCAGCATCTCGGTCATCGGAGGGTCTCGTTCACCTTCTTCTGCTCAGCCTTCTGTTCGGCCTTCTGCTCGGCATTCTGTGCCTTCTGCTCGGGCGTGCGGGCCGATCGGCGCCAGACCGGCTCCATCTGGGCGAGTTCCTCAGGGGTGGCCTCGCGGAACGAGCCGACGGGAGCGGCCTCGAACTCGCGCCGCCCCTGGCCGCGCGTGGCCCGGAGGCTGAGCATGACCGAAACCGCGATGATCAGCGCGATCACAGATAGGGAAACGGTCGTCGGGATGTAGAAGACGTCGAGCAGCAGCATCTTGACGCCCACCCAGATCAGCACCAGCGAGAGACCAATCTTCAGGTAGACGAATCGGTGCATGAGGTCGGCGAGCAGGAAGTACATCGCCCGGAGGCCGAGGATTGCAAAGGCGTTGGCGGTGAAGACGATGAACGGTTCACTGGTGACCGCGAAGATGGCCGGGATGGAGTCCACGGCGAACACGACATCCGTCACCTCGACGAGCACGAGAACCGCCAGCAGCGGTGTGGCGAGCAGAATGCCGTTCTTGCGCACGAGTAAGCGCTGGCCGTGGAACGTCTCGGTCATCGGGATGAAGCGGCGGAAGAGACGCAGCACTTGGGATTTCTCGGGGTGCGCGTGCTCGTTGCGGGTGCGGATCATGCGGTAGCCCGTGAAGATCAGGAACGCAGCGAACACGTAGAGAATCCAGGAGAAGTTCTCGATCAACACGGCGCCCGCGGCGATGAAGATGCCGCGCAGCACGAGCGCACCAAGAACGCCGAGGAACAGCACCCGGTGCTGGTACTGGCGCGGCACCGCGAAAGCGGCGAAGATGATCGCCCAGACGAAGACGTTGTCGACCGCGAGGGACTTCTCGATCAGGTAGCCCGCGTAGTACTGCTGCCCGAACTCGGCCCCGGCCGTCACCCAGATCACGACGCCGAAGGAGATGCCGATGAGCACCCAGATCACGGACCAGATCGCGGCTTCGCGCACTCCGATCACATGGGCCTTGCGATGGGCGAACAGGTCGACGGCGAGCATGACGGCGATGATGCCGAACACCGCCAGCCAGGCGTAGAGGGGAACGTCCATGGGGAATGCCTTCCAGTCACTGCTTCGACTGGAGGTCTGGTCCAACCCGGATCGGGTCCCTGTGGCCGGGCTCCGATGACGGAACCGTAATGACGACCACACGCTGGGGATTACTCCCCTCCTAAAACAAGTGAAGCATACTTCACCCTTTGGCGCAAACAGCGGGGTTGACTGCGGCGGTTGAGCACTTCCGCCGCCGCGACTACCGCGCACTGGAACAACGGAGGATCCCATGACGGGTTTTGTCGACAAAATCGAGGACGCGGCCATCCGCAACTCGAATTTCCGCCAGGTGCTGTACACCGCCCGGGGGCTGCAGCTGGTCGTGATGGCGCTGGAGCCGGGCGAGGACATCGGGGAAGAGGTGCACCCGGATCGAAACCAGTACTTTCGGGTGGAGAAGGGCAAGGGCGAGATCTGGATCGACGGCACCAAGACGAAGATCAGGAAGAACTCCGCCATGGTCGTGCCGGCCGGCGCGCGGCACAATGTGCTCAACACGGGCGGCAAGGTGCTGCGGCTCGCCACGATCTACGCGCCGCCGGAGCATCAGGACGCCATCGTGCACCTGACCAAGGCAGACGCCCAGGCCTCGGGGAAACACTTCGACGGCACCGTCACGGAGCCGAAGCCGAAGCAGAAATCACGCCAGGCGAAGCCGGCCGCCACGCAGGCTACGGCAAAGCCGACGTCGAAGAGGGCCGCCAAGCCCGCCGCGAAGACACCACGCAAGCCGGCGGCAAAGCGCCCCTCGACGAGGGCGCGGTCCGCCGACACCAACTAGCTGAGTGCGGCCTAACGAATTCGACGGAGATTTTGAGCATTTCGGGCTGAAACGGATGTTTGGGGCCGGTTTTGAGCAAAATCTCCGTCGAATTGGTTCGAGACCGCCTGGCTGGCGCCTAGCGGGTCCGGGCTCCGGCAGGCGCCGGCCGCACCCGCTGCGCCTGCAGCGTGCGTTCCCGCATTGCGAGGAAAAGCGGGAAGGTGAAGGCGAAGGCTGTCAGACCCGAGAGCACCACGTAGAGCCAACCCCGCTTCATCCCGATCCGCCTGGCCTCGACGATGATCAGGATGCTGCCGGCCACCGCCACCACCAGCAGGTCAACGGTCAGTGACGACACCGCCGGACCGCTGTTCACCCAGTCACCGACGAAGTCGCGTAGCTGCACGATCGCCAGCAGGTTGAAGGTCCAGGTGCCCACGAGGCCGCCGAGGCTGAGCGCCAGGTAGACGGCGGCGAGCGGGGTCCAGTTTTTGGTCATACGTCATTATTGCCGCCCGGTAGGGTCGAAAGCCGACCCTGGGAGCACCATGCCACACGCATCTCGCAAGCCTGCGTCAACCCGCAGCCGGCGTTCCAGGCGACGGCCCGTCACCGCCCTGATGGTGGTCCTGCCGCTCCTGGCTTTGGTCTGGGCGATCGTGGTCGGCGTGCCCGGCGTCACACCGGGCGAGACATCCGTTCCCTTCCCGGTCGGATCCACGGCCGCGGCCCCGGTGACCGGCGACGCGGCCGACCTGCTCGCCACCCTGCCGGTCAAGGGCAAGGCCGCGAAGACCGGCTACGACCGCACCGGCGAGTTCGGCTCCGCTTGGCGCGACGTGGACGACAACGGCTGCGACACCCGCAACGATATCCTGGCCCGCGACCTGGCCGCGATCGTGACCGACGCGTCCTGCCGGGTCTTGAGCGGCCAGCTGCTGGCGCCGTACACGGGCGAATCGGTGTCGTTCGAGCGCGGCGAGACCACCTCGATGCTCGTGCAGATCGACCATCTGGTCGCTTTGTCGAACGCCTGGCAAACCGGCGCCGCACAACTGACCCGGGAAGAGCGGATCGCCCTGGCCAACGACCCGCTGAACCTGCTGGCCTCCGACGGTGTCTCCAACTCGCAGAAGGGCGACGGGGACGCCGCCACCTGGCTACCCGCGGAGAAGTCGTTCCGCTGCGAATATGTGGCCCACCAGATCTCCGTGAAGGCCACCTACGGCCTATGGGTGGCCCCGGCCGAGCACGACGCCATGGTGCGCGTGCTCGCGACCTGCCCCGGCCAGCCTGCCTACTCGGCCACGCCCGGTCTGGACTAGTTCCGCGCCGGCACAGCACGAACCGGCACAGCCCGGCTACACCGACACGAGGACCTCGCCGATCTCGCTGAAGCCCTGGTCGCTGACGGTGATGACCAGCTTGGCCGGGATCTGCTCCTTCATGGAGTCGACATGGCTGATCAGACCGATGGTGCGGCCGCCGGCGCGGAGGCCGTCCAGGGTGCTCATCGCGGTTTCCAGGGTGGCGCCGTCGAGGGACCCGAAGCCCTCGTCGACGAACAGGGTGTCGAGGGCGATGCCGCCGGCCTGGTTCGACACGATTTCCGCCAGCCCGAGGGCGAGGGCCAATGACGCCAGGAACGTCTCGCCGCCGGAGAGCGACTGGGTGGGGCGGGCCCGCCCGGTGTGCGCGTCCCGGATCATCAGCCCGAGCCCGGACTGGCCACCACGGAACTGCACCGAGTCGTCGTGTTCGAGGGTGTAGCGGCCCCCGGTCATGGTGCGTAGCCGGTTGTTGGCCGCTGCAATGATCTGCTCGAGCTGCGCGGCGAGAACGTAGGTCTCCAGGCGCATCCGTTTCGTGTTGGGTTCGTCGCCGTGCACGGCCGCCGCCAACTCCCTAACCTGCGTCTGCGTGGACAGAAGCTCCGCGCCGGCGTCGAAGTGCACGCGGGCATCCGTGACCAGGCCGGTCATGACGGCCACCCGCTCCCCCAGGGAGCCGCGTTCGGCCAGCGCCGCATCCCGTTCCGCCGCCGCCGTCACCAGGGTTTCCCGGGCCGGACCGACGTCGGTCAGGCCGGCGGGAAGACCCGTGAGTGCCGGTTCAGCCAGCACCGAGCGCGCCGCCGCGCGCGAATCGTCGTGGCCGCGGATCAGCTCTTCCAGCTGCCGCACGTCGGCGTCGTTCTGGTGGGCGGCGGCCACGTCCTGCTCGTCGACGAAACCTTCGCGGTCCAGCTGAGCCTGAACGGATGCGCCGGCGGCGTTCCGCAGGCTCCGGCGCTCACGGCTGTGGTCGAGGGCCTCGCCGAGGGCCCGCGCGGAGGCCAGCTCTGCCCGCAGCCGATCGACCCGGTGGCCCACCGAGGCGAAGTCGCCGCGCTGGGCGGACACTCGGTCGTCGATGGCCTGTCGGGCGCTGCGGCGCTCGGCAAGCTGCACGGCCGCCACATCGCGGGCGGAGCAGAGGCCTGCCAGGGCACGGCCGGCCTCGTCGAGTTCGGCCCGCAGCCGGCTCTTGTCGAGGCCGAGCGCTGCCGCCCGCACGCCCGCGTTCACGGCCGCGGCGAGGGCCACCTCGGACGCGGCCATTTCGGCGACGATTTCGTCGATGGTGCGCTCCCCGGCCCGGGCCCGGGCCTCGGCCAGATCGGTGGCCACGGTGCCTGCGGCGACGTGCGTCTGATCGAGTCGGGTCTGCGCCTGCTTCAGGCATGCCCGTGCCGCCACGATGTCGGCTTCGGTGACCGGTTCTTCATCGCCGGTGGCGGGAGCCGGATGCGCGGTCGAGCCGCACACCTCGCACGGCTCCCCCGGCACGAGGTGCGAGGCCAACTCGACGGCGTGGCCGGCCAGCCGCCGGTCCACAAGGGTCTGGTAGCGCACCGCCGCCGCCGCGTTCTCGCCGGCGGCGACCGCGTCGGCCCGGTGCGCCACCTCCAGCTCCGCGTCGAGACGCCGCACCTGGCCGGCCGCGCCCTCGGCCGCCCGCAGCCGCTCCGCCTGGGCGCGCGCCTCGGGCTCGCTTGCCGCCGCCAGCGCGGCCGCCGCCAGGGCCTCGTTGACGTCATCCATCCGGTCCGGTAGCTCGTCCAGGAGCGCCTGGGTCTGCTCGACGGATGCCACGTGCAGGGCGAGCTCCTCCTGCAGCGTCACAATCTTGGCCTCGATGCCGGGCAGCAGCCGTTCGACGTCGAGAACGTCCTTCAACGATCCGAGCCGGCCCAGGAGATTCTCGATGACGGCCTTGAGGCTCTCAGTCGTTTCCACCAGACCTGGGTCGTCCTGGTACTCACGCCAGGCGCCGTGCGCGTACGATTCGCCGACCAGGGCACGTTCGAGCGCTTCCTCCGCCTCTCGACGCGTGCGGAGCGCCGGCCACACGCGGGACGCCCGGTTCGCGGCCAGCACGGCCGCCCGGTCGAGGGCGACCGCCACCTGCCGGGCCTCGAGAACGGCCAGGGCCGAGTGGGCTTCGTTGCGGCGGTCCTGCCGGCTGCGCAGGTCTTCCTGGGCCTGCACGCCGGCGGCGGCCAACTCCAGCGCCGACGTGGCCCGTTCGGCCCCCGCCGACGCCTCGGCCAGCAGCTCGTCCAGCTCCGCCAGGGCGGCGTCGAACCAGGCCCGGTCGCGACTGCCGGGCGCGTCATCGGAGTCGTCGCCGGGCAGGTCTTCGCGCTGCAAGTGCCGGGACGCGGTGGCCGCCAGGCCGGCCAGGCGCTGGCGCACGGATTCCAGCCCATCATCGAGCGACTTGCGCCGGCTGATCAGCCCGAGTTCGAGCTGCTCGAACCGGGCGGTGCCGAAGAGGGTGCGCAGCACCCCTCGCCGGTCATCGGTCTTGGCCAGCAGGAACCGCTGGAACCGGTTCTGGGCCAGCAGGATCACCTGCAGAAACTGGTCCTGCTTGAGCGGCAGGATGCGGCTGAGCTCGTGCCCGACGTCGACCGGACGGGTCGCCACGCTGCGCCAGCCCTCAGGGGTGTCCCGGTCGTCGTGCAGGTCACGGATGTCGAGGCGCGCGTCGGGCGGTGACATGGTCGTACCCGGGCCACGCTTCTTGTTCTTCTCGTACCTGGGTGTGCGGTAGATGCGGTAGTCGTTCTCGTGCAGTGCGAATTCCAGCTCCACGAAAGTAGGGTCATCCGGTTCGCAGTGGTCACTGCGCAGCTGGGACTCCGTTCCCTCATAGCGCGGCACGCTGCCGTAGAGGGCGAAGCAGACGGCGTCGAGGATGCTGGACTTGCCGGCCCCGGTCTTGCCGGTGATCAGGAAGATTCCATCGGCATCGAAGCGCTCGAAGTCGATCACCTGTTCGTTCTTGTAGGGGCCGAATCCGGCGATCCGCAGGCGTTTGATCTTCATCGGCTCAGCTCCCTCAGGTCACCCTCGGTGAGGAGTTCCGCCACCAGGTCTCGTTCGAAATCGGATTGGCCGACCCCGTTGCGCACGAACTCGAGGAACCCGGCGACAATCTCGCGGTCACTCTGGCGGTCGATGCGCTCACCGTAGCTGACGGCATCCGAGTCGACGACGACAGCGGGCCGGTGCTCGAGCGTGACGCAGTGCGGGAATCGTTTCTGCAGGCGCCGGATGCCGTCGAGGGGACGCACCTGGTCGGTCAGGATTGCCGACACCCAGTCGGGCTCGAACTCGGCCAAGGCGTCATCGGTCAGGAGCTGTTCGATCTCGCCGGTGAGCACGCTGAGTCGCCGCGGGACCGGAAGCTCGATCCATTCGATGTCGGCGGCAGGGCCGGCCTGGAGCTCGACCAGCCAGCAGCCCCGCGGTTTGCCGGCCTCCGAGAAGGAGTAGTGCAGTGGTGCTCCCGAGTAGCGCACGCGGTCGGTGAGGTGGGCCCGCCCGTGGATGTGGCCGAGGGCGACGTAGTCCGGTCCTGTGAAGACCGACACGGGCACCAGATCGAGGCCGCCCGCGGTGATGTCCCGCACGGTATCGGTCGCCGCGGCCGCGGGCACTCCCGCCGCGAAGCAGTGGCTGAGCACCACCGATCGCCCGCCGCGCACGGCCAGGTCATCGCGGATGCGCTGCATCACGACGGTGAGCACCTGCTCGTGGGTCTTGAGCGGTTCGTCTGCCGGCCCGTGAAAAACGCTGAGGTGCCGGACCAGCGCCGGCTCCAGGTAGGGGATGCCATAGAAGTGCACGGGCCCGTGCTCGTCCGGCACGGTGACCGGTTCGAGGAACTGCTCCGGCCGGGTCAGCACATGGACGCCCGCGAGTGCGGCCCACTCCGCCTGGAAGCCGAGGCGGGTGGCGGAGTCGTGGTTGCCGCTGGTCATCACCACCGTGGCCCCTGCCTGCTTGATTTCCCGCAGCACCGCCGCGAGCAGCGTGTAGCTCTCGGCCGACGGCATGGCCGAGTCGAAGATGTCGCCGGCCACCGCCACCACGTCGATCCGGCGCTGCCGCACCACCTCCACCAGCGCATCCAGCACCTGATGCAGGGCATCCAGGGTCGAATGGGTGTGGAAGGTTCGCCCGATGTGCCAGTCGGAAGTGTGCAGGATCTTCATGATGCTCACGCTATCGCCGACGGCCGACACCCGGCGGCACCCGGCGGCGCCGGGCAGCACCGGGCAGCACCGCGCAGCGGGTTCTTTGTTTGTCTTTGTTTTTCTTGACAAACAAAAACAAACACAGGTAAAGTTTTTGTATTCTACAAATTCGTGGTTTCGGCCACTCAGCGTCGAGGAGGTCGCCATGTTCGCCGAAGAACGTCAGGCCCTGATCGTCGATCTGGTCACCAGTTCGAACCGGGTCACGGTCAGCGATCTCGCCTCCCGCTTCGATGTCACCCCCGAAACGGTGCGCCGCGACCTCGACAGCCTCGAGGGCGCCCGCCAGCTGCGCCGGGTGCACGGCGGCGCGGTCGCGTTCGACCGGCAGAGCATGTCCGAGCTCAGCCTCGAAGAACGCCAGACGCAGCGGCAGGACGAGAAGCAGCGCATCGCCGCCGCCGCCCTCACCATGATTCCCTCGAGCCAGACCGGCTCCGTCCTGCTGGATGCCGGCACCACGACCGAACTGCTCGCCGACCTCCTGCTCGACTGGACACCGGCAGCCCCCGGTGACGAACTCCTGGTCATCACCAACGCGGTGCCGATCGCCACGAAACTCGCCGGCAACGACGCCATCTCGTTGTATATCCTCGGCGGCCGCGTGCGCGGCCTCACCCGCGCCGTCGTCGGCCCCAGCACCATCGCCCAGCTCGATTCGTTGCGGCCCGACATCGCGTTCGTCGGCGCCAACGGCGTGCACGCCGAATTCGGTTTCAGCACTCCGGATGCCGTTGAATCCGCCGTGAAGACAGCCATCGTCCGTTCGGCCCGTCGTGTTGTCGCACTGGCCGATTCGTCCAAGCTCGACAAGGAAACCCTGATCCGCTTCGCGGCCCTGGGCGACATCGACGTGCTGATCGCGGACGCTCTCCCATCAGATGAACTTGCCGCAGCCCTGGCCGCGGCCGACGTTGAGGTTGTGATCGCGTGATCATCACGCTTACTCCGAATCCGAGCCTGGATCGCACCATCGAACTCCGCGCCCCGCTGGCCCGCGGCGAAGTTCAGCGCGCCGCTTCATCCCGCGAAGAACCGGGCGGCAAGGGCGTGAACATCGTTCGCGCCCTCGAGGCCTCGGACATCCTGAGCCTCGCCATTCTCCCCGGCGACGAGTTGGACCCCGTTCTGGTGGCCCTCCGGGCCGCGGGGGTGCCCCACCTCGGCATGCCGATCGGCGCCACGCTCCGGAGCAACGTCGCGCTGACCGAGATCGACGGCACCACCACCAAGGTGAACGTGCCCGGACCGGTGCTGACCGCCGCGCAGCAGAGCGACCTGATCGAACTCGTGCTGGAGAAGGCGGAGGGTGCCAGCTGGCTCGTGCTGGCCGGATCGCTGCCGCCTGGAGTGCCCGTCGACTTCTACGCCGACATCACCAGGGAGCTCCGCAGCCGGTTCGGCGCGAGCGCCCCTCGGGTGGCCGTCGACTCGTCCGGCGCGCCCCTCGCCGCCGCCGTCACGGCCGGACCGGACCTGATCAAGCCCAACGCGGAAGAACTGGCCGAGCTCACCGGCATCCCCGACCCGGAGAGCCTCGAGGGCAATCCGGTGCTCGTGGCCCGCGCCGCCGAGCGTCTCGTCGCCACCGGAGTTGGCGCCGTGTTGGCCACCCTCGGTTCCCAGGGTGCCGTGCTGGTGACCGAAGACGGCGCCTGGCTCGCGAAAACGCCGCCGATCATCGCGCGCAGCACCGTCGGAGCCGGCGATTCATCCCTGGCCGGCTACCTGCTCAGCAGCATCGCCGGCGGCTCCGCCCCCGACTCTCTCCGCCAGGCCGCAGCCCACGGGGCCGCAGCCGCGTCCCTGCCCGGATCAACCGTTCCGGCACTGCACCAAACCAGACCGGGCGACGTCACCCTGACGTCGCTCAACACCCATCCAAAGGAGGATGTCCAGTGAGTGCACTGATCACCCCGGAGCTTGTCGCTCTGGATAAGAACCTCGGAGCCGCACCCTCGAGCGTAATCCGGCATCTTGCCGAGCTCGTCGTCGGCGCCGGCCGCGCCACCGAGATCGAGAGCCTCTACGCGGATGCCCTCGCTCGCGAAGCGAAGACGGCAACCGGCATCCCCGGCGGCCTGGCCATCCCACATTGCCGTTCGGCAGCCGTTACCGAGCCGACGCTGGCGTTGGCCCGACTGACTTCGCCGGTCGACTTCGGCGCCGCCGATGGCCCCGCGGACCTCGTCTTCCTGATCGCCGCTCCCGAGGGCGCGGACCAGGAACACCTCAAGATCCTGGCCAAGCTCGCCCGCTCGCTGATGAAGGCCCCCTTCACCGCCGCGCTGCGCGCCGCGAAGACCCAGGCCGAAATCGTCGAACTGGTCACCAGCGTCGTCTCCCCGGCTCCCGTGGCCGCCGGCGGCGTCGTCGGCGCCGGCGCCAACGTCGGAAGCACGCCCGCGGCATCCGCCGGTGTCAAGCGCATCGTCGCTGTGACCGCCTGCCCGACCGGCATCGCGCACACCTACATGGCTGCCGAATCGCTCGTTGCCGCGGCGAAGGCCGCCGGCGTCGACCTGCAGGTCGAAACCCAGGGCTCGGCCGGCCTCACGATGCTCGACCCGGCCGTCATCGCCGCGGCCGACGCGGTCATCTTCGCCGTCGACGTCGACGTTCGCGGTCGCGAGCGCTTCGCCGGTAAGCCCGTCATCCAGGTGCCCGTCAAACGCGGCATCGACGAACCGGCCAAGCTCATCCACGATGCCCTGGCCGCGGCCCAGAACCCCAACGCCCGCCGCGTCGGCGGCACCGTCGGTGCGGCCGAGGCCGAGGAGACCAGCGAGCACTTCGGCCAGAAGGTCAAGCGCGCCCTGCTCACCGGTGTCAGCTACATGATCCCGTTCGTCGCCGGTGGAGGTCTGCTGATCGCCCTCGGATTCCTCCTCGGAGGCTACGAGATCACCGAGGTCGCCGACACGGTCACCCTGGAGAACAACCTGTTCAACCTGCCGGAAGGCGGCATGCTGACCTATCTGGGAGCGGTCTTCTTCAAGATCGGCGCGCTGTCGATGGGCTTCCTGGTTCCGGCCCTGGCCGGCTACATCGCCTACGCGATCGCCGACCGTCCCGGAATCGCCCCCGGTTTCGTCGCCGGTGCCGTCGCCGGGTTCATGGGTGCCGGTTTCCTCGGCGGCATCGCCGGTGGTCTGCTGGCCGGTGTCGCAGCCGCCAGCTTCGCCAAGCTCGACGTGCCGCGCTGGCTTCGCAGCCTGATGCCCGTCGTCATCATCCCGCTGGTCGCGTCGATCGTCGCCTCGGGCCTGATGTTCCTGGTGCTCGGTGGCCCCATCGCGCTGCTGACCACCGCTCTGAACGAGTGGCTGTCCGGCATGACCGGCGCCTCCGCCATCCTGCTCGGCCTGATCCTGGGCCTCATGATGGGGTTCGACCTCGGCGGACCGGTCAACAAGGTTGCCTACGCCTTCGCCGTCGCCGGTCTCGGCACCGCAACCATGGCCAACCAGGCTCCGTGGCAGATCATGGCTGCGGTCATGGCCGCCGGCATGGTTCCGCCGCTCGCCATGGCCCTGGCCACGGTGCTCGACCGCCGACTGTTCACTGTCGCCGAGCGCGAAAACGGCAAGGCCGCCTGGCTGCTGGGTGCGTCGTTCATCTCCGAAGGCGCCATCCCGTTCGCTGCCGCAGACGTGCTCCGCGTGATCCCGGCCTCCATGGTGGGCGCCGGCGTGACCGGTGCTCTCTCGATGGCCTGGGGCGTCACCTCGAAGGCCCCGCACGGCGGAATGTTCGTCTTCTTCGCCATCGACAGCTTCGCGCTCTTCGCCCTGGCGATCGCGATCGGAACCGTCGTAACGGCCATCCTGGTGATCGCGCTGAAGCGATACGCTCGAAAGACACCGTTGGTCACCGCGGACGCAGCAGCGCCCGCCCTGGTCAACGCCTAACCGCACGTCGGCCGCTCCGAGAAATTCGGGGCGGCCGACGCGTAGCATCAATAGCGCAGTATTTCTGCTGCGCAAGAATAGAGGTTGTCCCGTGCAGAATTTCACTGGTGTAGGCGTAAGCCCCGGCCGGATCATCGGATCCGTTCGCCAGATGCCCAAACCGATCAGCGAACCCCCGGCAGGTGAACGCCTGGATGCGGCGACTACGCCCGAAGTCGCAACGGCAGAGCTGCGGACAGCCTCCAAGGTGGTGCAAACCGAGCTTCAGCGTCGCGCCGAAGCCGCCACGGGCGCCAGCAAGTCGGTTCTCGAAGCCACCGCGCTGATGGCCACCGACCCGATGCTGATAAAAGCTGCAGTGAAATTAATCGTTACCGGAACATCCGCTGAACGCGCGATCTGGGAGTCCGGCGCATCCGTCGCCGAGATGCTGCACAACCTCGGTGGCTACATGGCCGAGCGGGCCACGGATGTCCTCGACGTGCGGGCCCGGATCGTCGCCGAGCTGCGCGGCGTCACCGCCCCCGGCATCCCCCAGTCTGACGAGCCCTTCGTGCTCGTAGCCGAGGACCTCGCCCCGGCCGACACCGCCACCCTCGACCCGAACAAGATCCTCGCCCTGGTCACCAGCGGCGGCGGACCGCAGTCGCACACCGCGATCATCGCCCGCGCCCTCGGCCTGCCGGCCGTCGTCGCCGCCGCCGGCGTCGACGCCCTCACCGATGGCACCGAGGTCTACGTGGACGGCGCCGCCGGAACCCTCCAGGTTGACCCCGGCGACGACGAGCGCACCGCCGTCACGGCGTGGGAGCACGTCGCGGCCAGCCTGTCCGTGTTCGACGGCACCGGCACCACCGCCGACGGCCACCTCGTTCCGCTGCTGGCCAACGTGGGCGGGGCCGCTGACGCGGTCAAGGCCGCGGCCGCCGGCGCGGAGGGCGTCGGACTGCTCCGCACCGAGTTCTGCTTCCTCGAGCGCGACATCGAGCCCACCATCGATGAGCAGGTCGTGGCCTACCGCGGCGTGTTCGACGCATTCCCCGGCAAGAAGGTCGTCGTGCGCACGCTCGACGCCGGCGCCGACAAGCCTCTGCCGTTCCTCACCGACAGCACGGAGCCCAACCCGTCGCTCGGCGTGCGCGGCTACCGCACCGACCTGACCAGCCCCGGCGTGCTCAAGCGCCAGCTCACAGCCATCGCCACCGCCGCGCAGGCCTCCTCCGCCGTGGTCTGGGTGATGGCTCCGATGATCGCCACAGTCGACGAGGCCGCCGACTTCGCCGCCATGTGCCGCGTCGCCGGGCTGAAGACCCCCGGCGTCATGGTGGAGGTTCCCTCCGCGGCGCTCCGCTCCGCGAGCATCCTGACCGAAGCCGAATTCGTCAGCCTCGGCACGAACGACCTCACCCAGTACACGATGGCCGCCGACCGTCAGCTCGGAACCCTCGCCGCGCTGAACTCGCCGTGGCAGCCCGCCGTGCTCCAGCTGATCCAGCTCACCGTCGCGGGGGCGATATACGAGGGCCACAACAAGCCCGTCGGCGTCTGCGGCGAAGCCGCCGCCGACCCGGTTCTCGCCGTCGTACTCGTCGGGCTGGGTGTCAACACCCTGTCCATGACGGCCCGGTCGATGTCCGCCGTGGGCGCCGTGCTGAAGTCCGTGACGCTCGAACGGGCGCAGGAACTTGCCCAGATCGCCGTTTCGGCCCGTAATTCGGACGAAGCGCGTACCCGCGTGCGCGCCGGATTGCCCATACTTGAAGAGCTGGGTCTCTAGCCGCTTCGGATTTACGTCGCATCGCATCATCGCCGGCGAGCCACCCCTTCGCCGGGCACCAATTAGGAGGAACTATGTCCGAACGTAAAGCCACCATCGCGAGCCGTGTCGGCCTGCACGCGCGCCCCGCATCCATCTTCGCGGCGGCCGTCGGCGATCTGACCCTCGAGGTCACCATCGCCCTCGAGGCCGACCCGGCCGAGGACGCGATGGATGCCTCGAGCATCCTGTCGCTGATGAGCCTGGGTGCCGCCAACGGCGACATCGTCGTGCTGCGCGCCGAGGGCGACGGAGCCGATGAGGCTCTCGAATCCCTCGTCAAGCTCCTCGAAACGGACCTCGACGCCGAGTAGCACCCCCGACCGAAGGCACCCTCAGTCCGCGCGAATCATGCCGGAGCGAGGGTGCCTTTTCGTGGGTCAGGCTCCGACGCCGGAGGTCAGGCCCGGTCGGGCGTGACCAGGGTGATGAACGCGCTCAGCTGGGCCAGGCTCTCCACACTTGAGGGCAGGGTCTCGGTCAGGGCCGGCGAGTAGACCAGCCAGGCCGCCCACTGGGCACGGGAGATGGCCACGTTGAGCCGGTTTGCCAGGAGCAGGAACTCGAGGCCGCGCGGTACGTCCTCTGCCGCGGAGGCGGCAAGCGAGACCACGGCGACCGCCGCCTCCCGGCCCTGGAACTTGTCGACGGTGCCCACCGGCACGTCACCCAGGCCGGCCTGCACGAGGTGGCGGCGCAGCAGCTCGACCTGCGCGTTGTAGGGCGCCACGACGATCACGTCGCCCTGCGCCAGCGGTGCGTTCCGGCCACCGGATGTCCAAAGTCGGCCGAGCAGACCGGTCACCAGTGAGACCACGGCTTCGGCCTCCTCCACCGACGAGGTGGAGTTGAACCGGTGCGGCACGGGCACCGGGTGCAGGCCCGGCTCCACAGCCTCGAGTCGGCGATCGGAGGGGTGCGAGCGCAGCCGCCCCTCGTAGGACAGCGCCGACACCGGAGCGCAGATCCTCGGATGCATGCGCCAGCTGGTCTTCAGAAAGTAGCCGAATTCCGGCGGGAGCACCTGGTGTCCGTCGCTGAGCCAGCCCAGAGCCGAGCCGTCGACCGGTTCGGGGTGCGTGCCCTGGCTGACCTGCGGCAGCTGTTGCGGGTCGCCGAGCAGCAGCAGGCGTTCGGCCGCGACGGCTGCTGCGATGGTGCTGGCGAGGGAAAACTGGCCGGCCTCGTCGATCACGAGCAGGTCGAGGGAGCCCCGCGGCACCCGGTCGGCGTTGCTGAAGTCCCAGGCGGTGCCGCCGAGCACCCAGCCGCCGGACTGCCCGGTGAACCGGGCGAAGGTCTTGGTATCCAGGAGGGTCCACGGCACCGGCTTTTTCTCGTCGCCCTTTTTCGCTTTCTTCCCGACCTGGCCGGGCTCCAGCCCCGCCTCGATTCCGGCGGCGAGTACGGCCCGGAGCATGTTCTCGACCGCGGCGTGGGACTGCGCGACGACGCCCACGCGCCAGCCGTGCCGCACGACGAGGTCGGCGATCACCCTCGAGCCGACGAAGGTCTTGCCGGTTCCGGGCGGGCCCTGCACCGCGAGGTAGGACCGGTCGAGCACGAGCAGGGTGTCCCGGATGGCGGTGCGCACATCCCCCTCACCGTCGCCGTCGCCGGCACCATCGCCCTCGCCGTCCCCGGCACCGGCACCATCGCCGGGGCGCGCCGGTGGCTGCACCAGGGGCTGCACCAGGGGCTGCACCAGGGGCTGCGCCGGCCCACTTGCCCCGAGCAACCGGGGCGGGCGTCGGCGCAGCAGGTCGAAGGCCGCGTCCGGCAGCGGTTCCGGCCACCGGGAGAGCACGGCGCGGCCCCACTCCGAGATCGCGGTCACCTGGCTACCGGCTGGCGGCGGGGTGCCGGGGGTGAGGGCGATCGGCATTTCCCGGTGGGCGGGTGCATCGCGTTCGAGCACCTCCTCGACCAAATAGACCGACTCGTCGATCACGTCGATGATGGTCGCCCTGTTGTGCGCGGTGCGCGCTCCGGGGACGTCGCTGCGGCTGATCGGCGGGTAGGGCAGGTCGTAGAGCAGGAACGGCTGCTGCCCGACCGTGAGCGAACTGCCCGGCGCGAGTGCCCCGGTCAGGCGCAGTACCCGGCGGTCGAGCGACTGGCGGCCTTCCCGGTGCCAGCCCAGGTGCAGGGCTGCTGTTTCGACGATGAGCACGTCCCTGGTGTCCGCCCAGTCGTCCACGGGCGCGCCCAGGCGACTGTAGTGGTCCCACCAGAACGATTTCTGCTCCCGCCGGTGGTAGTCGATCGCCGCCGAGGCGAGGGCGAGCGCGGTCTGGTCGGCGGTGCGCTCGGCCGGCGGAACGTCGGCAAGCAGCACGGAGAGTTCCCGGTAGACCGGGTCCGGTTCCCGCACCGGCAGGGGCACGCCCGCCAGGGTCGCCGGCGACGCTGCGGTGGCGCCCGGCTGCTCGGCGGCGCGGGCCAGCAGCCAGTCGCGCAGGCGCAGGGTGGAGCGGCAGTCGTACGCGTTGTAGCGGGCGATGTCCGTGAGAATCTGCTCTGCGGCATCCGTCTGTCCGGTGGCCAACAGGGTGCGCGAGCGCACGTATTCGGTGATCGAGTCGGCGGCGTTGGCCACGCCCTCGCGTTCCTCGAGCCCCATGTAGAGCGGTTCGAGCTTCTTGAGCGAGTAGCTGCGGCTGCCGATGCGTAAGCCCTGCCGCACGATCGGGTAGAGGTCAACGAGCACATTCCGGCGCAATAGGTCGTCGACCGCTTCTTCGCCGACCCCGTGCCGGGCGGCAAGGCCGAGCAGGTGGGTGCGCTCGTAGGGGGCGTAGTGGTAGATGTGGAGCCCCGGATGCCGCGAACGGCGCTCCCGCACATACTCCAGGAAGTCGATCAGGGCCTGACGTTCCTCGGCGTGGTCGTGCGCCCAGAAGGTGCGGAAGGTATCGTCCGGCAGGGCCAGACCGAACAGATAGTCCAGCCCCCACTGTCCGTTGCCGGCCTCCTGGTAGAGCGGGTCACCCTCGAAGTCGAAGAAGATGTCCCCCGCGTCGGGTGCGGGCAGCGCCGCGAGGGCGGCCGGGTTGATGATCTCCCAGTTCAGTGGCCGGCCGGGAGCTCGGGGGGCGATCTGCAGCCGGGCCTGCCCCTGCAGGGTCGCTAGCGTGGCGTCTGACAAACCGGGGACGGGCTCGCGCCGCGCGGCGAGGTCGTCGATGGAGCGGACGCCCGCGGAGCGCAGCCGGGCGCGCTGGCTGAGCCGCAGGTTCGCGACCAGGAGCACGTCCCGGTGCTGCTGCACCTGCTCCTCGCACAGGTCACAGCGGCCGCAGGCGGCGTAGCGAGGGTCACCCCACGGGGTGGGTGCAGGGTCGGCGAGGCGTTCGTCGACCAGCCGCTCGAGGCGGGCGCGCCGGGCGCGGTAGACCGGCAGGATGTCCTGCAACCGGTGCGAGCTCGTGCGGCCGTCGCCGAGCAGAAGGTGCACGTTCTCCCCCGTCGGGATGCCCATCCGCTGCAACTGGTCGCTATACGCCGCCAACTGCAGCAGCGCCGTGATCTTCGCCGAGCGTGCCAGCTTCGTGTCGTAGACCTCGTAGGTCGCGGCATGGTCGGCGGGGTCGGAATGGTCGGCGGGGTCGGCGGGGTCGGAATGGTCGGCGGGGTCGCTCGGGTCGCCGCTCCCGGTGCGGATGATGAAGTCCGCGTAGCCCAGGAATCGCCCGTCGAAGAACGCAGCCTGGAACACCACCTCGGCCCCTGCGCGCAGGGCCGCCTCGCTCATTTCAACGGCGGAACCGATGTCGGCGAGGTCGCCACGTTCGATCTCGACGACGGTGCGGGCCGCGCGCAGCTGTTCGAGCATCCGCAGTTCGTGGGCGTCGCCCAGCGCGGCGGTGCGCTGGAGCATGGCGTCAGCGGCTGCCGGGGCGGCGTCGATGCGTCCCAGTTTCGCGTCGAGTCGGCGCAACAGTGCCCACTCGCACGCGGCCGCGGCGCTGAGGTCGCTCGCCGAGTAGACAACGGTGGCAGGGTCTGGCAGGAACACGTCGATCTCCTCTTTGCGCACGCACAACCACACCGGAAGCGCTGGTCACGGTGGTTTCGAGGCTAGCCGACACCACCGACCAGAACAGGGGGTGCCGCGCCCTTCCCCCTGCAGCCGTGCTCAACTAGGGTTGGCCTACACGCGGCAGACGAGGTTTTTGATGGCTGTCCGCGCGGCGGTTCACTGTTGATCCGATTCTGGCCGATTGCGGGCCCGATGTGCGACGACCGAGTGCCGTATCCCTGCAACCAAGCGAGAAGGAACACACCGTGACTGACAGCCAGAACCCCGTACCCACTGCCAACGCCACCGGCCCCGACGCCCACAACATCAAGGACTGGACCGACCTCGGCAAGGAGATGTGGTCCTACCTGACCGGCAAGAGCGCCGCCATCAACTACAGCTTCATCGACATGACGGTGGAGGTGCCGCGCGACATCGGCCCCGATGCCCCCCGTGCCACTTGGAAGCTGAACGGCACACTGCGGGTCACCACGAGCGAGGGTTCAGACACCGAACCGCTCACCAAGTAGTCATGAGCCCCACCACCCGCCTGGACATCGACCTGGAGTTCTCCCTCGCGGAGCCGGGCACACCGGGCGACACCACGGAGGCGACCGGCGCCGAGCAGATGGGCGGAACCATCACGGCCAGCGGCCTCGACGTCGAGATCTTCTCCAGCAAGCCCGAGATGTTCGTGCGTACCAGCACGATGAAGCTGAAGGAACTCCGCGGCCTGGCCGGCGACCTGGCCGAGCGCGGCCTGACCGTCTCCGTGTCCGGCCCCGACGGCCTGATCATCCGGCTGGGAGCCGTCAAGGCACCCGTCATCCAGCGGCTGCTGACCGGTTCGTCGCACATTACGCTCGGCAGCCGGGCCGCGCTGGTTCCGCTCCTGCGGCGGCGCAGTGCCGCACCGGAGGCGGGCCTGTCCCTGCCGTTGCCGCCGGCCACCCTGTTGCCGTTGGTGCCGACCTTCGACCGGCGCATCCGTCGCCGGGTGACCACGACGCACTACACACCGGGGGCAGGCCGGCCCCGGCTGGTTTTTGTGATCGGCTCGAAGAACTGGAACGGTCAGATGCCGCGCGAGTTCGATCTGCTGCCGACGGTCACCACCATCGGTTCGGCCCCGGATGCCGACCTGCAGCTGGCCGGTCTGCAACCGTTCCATGCCGAAATCCGCCACGACGACAACGACGAGTACATTCTGTATCCGCTCGGCGACGTTTCCGGCGGAGCCAAGCGGAATTACCGGCAGGACGAGAACGACGGGCAGGTCCTGCGCACCGGCGCCCGGATCGAAATGGGTCCGTGGCGCATGGCCTACTTCCGTGAGGAGTATGCCGACCACGGCCGCCCCCACGGCGGTCGCGTGGGCGGGGAACTGTCCGTGCAAAAGCCGCAACCGAGCCGCCGCGCAGCCCGGTTGGAGCGCGAGGCCAACGCCGCCGGTGCCGGCACCACGAACGGCGGCACCGAGCCGACGACCGCGCGGCCGGGGCCGGTGGACGACTCCGAGATCTAGGGTCAGGTCCGGGTCGGCAGATCCTGGCTGCACCACTCGCGGCGCACGCTGTGGAAGCCGGCACACGGTAGAACGTGTGCCGGCTTCTTATGTATGAGCCGCGGCGGATTCCGCCGAGCCCTGCGCCGCGCGGCGCTGCCCCACGCTGCCCTGCCCTGCCCTGCCCTGCCCTGCCCTGCCCTGCCCTGCCCTGCCCTGCCCTGCCCTGCCCTGCCCTGAACCAATTCGACGGAGATTCTGAGGAAAAAGCGGGTTTACGGGCTGTTTGGAATGGTTGTGGGCAAAATCTCGGCTCTCCGTCGAATTCGTTCGGGCTGCGCGGTGGAGCACGGGGTGGCGGGTGGGGTGACGTACGGGTGGCGCACGGGGTCGCGCACGGGGTCGCGGGTGGATGCAGGGCGCACCCGTGCGGCTGCAAATCCGGCGGGTGTTGTGGCCAACTCAGGAGATCCGTTCGGCGGGACGGACATCCGCACCGGTTCCGCACTGGTCCGTGGGAGCCGGGCAATGCGGGCGACGGATGTCCTGAGTTGGCCACACGCGCAGGCTCGGCCGGGCCTGACCCGCGGCAGGTCTCCTGCGTTGGCCACACGCGCAGGCTCGGCCGGGCCTGACCCGCGGCAGGTCTCCTGCGTTGGCCACACGCACAGGCTCGGCCGGGCCTGACCCGCGGCAGGTCTCCTGCGTTGGCCACACGCACAGGCTCGGCCGGGCCTGACCCGCGGCGGAGCCCGGGATCCCCACACCCGCGAAACCCCCTGGCCGTCAGGTACACGCAGCTAGACGGGCTCCCCCGCGGTCTCGGCCGCCGGGATGCTCTGGCCGGGGACGGCATCCTCGGGGCGCGACTCCGCGTGTGGCGCGGTGCCGGAAAGCCGCAGCGTCGCCAGGAAGCCGAGCACGAGGAACCCGGCTGCGGCGTACGCCGAGTAGCGGGTGCCGTCGCTGAACGCCTCGCGGGCGGTATCCGCCAGCTCGGGGCTCTGCTCTTCGAACGACGGGATCACCGAGCCCGCACTGTCGACGACCGCGTCGACGATCTGACTCCGGGTCTCGGCAGTCAGCCCGGGCACCTCGGCCAGCTTCGCATCGAGCGACGTACCGACCGTAGTGAACAGCACGGTGCCCAGCACCGCGATGCCGAGCGCCGAGCCGATCTGCCGGGCGGTGCTGGACGTGCCGGAGCCCTGGCCGCTCTGCGCCACCGGCACATCCTTGAGCACGACGCCGGTGAGCTGGGCGGTGGCCAGCCCCACGCCGATGCCGTAGACGAACAGGAATGGCACCACGACGAGCCAGGTGGACTCGGCCGTGATGACCAGGCCGAGGCCGGCGACGCCGATGATCTCGGCGACGATTCCGAACCGCACGATCGTCTCGGGTGAGATCTTGTTGCCGAACGCCCCGGACACCCCGCTGGCCACGAACGAGCCCAGCGCGAGGGCGAGCAGCACGAATCCGGTCTGCAGGGCGTCGTAGCCGAGCACATTCTGCAGCCAGAGCGGCAGTGACAGGATGATGCCGAACTCACCGAGGGAGACGATCATGGCCGCGATGTTGCCGTTTCGGAACGACGGGATCGAGAACAGGGAGAAGGCGAGCAGGGTGGTCTTGCCGGCCCGCTGGCGGTAGAGCCCCCAGTAGATGAAGGCCACGCCGGACACGACGGTGATCAGGAACACAAATGGAATAATCGACAGCGAGTACGGCCAGGTCCAGTCTCCCGCAACCGGCGCTTTGTCGGTGAGCCACCAGCCGTAGGTGCGTCCCTCGATCAGCCCGAAGACGAGCGACGCGCTGGTGATCACCGAGAGCACGGCGCCGACGACGTCGATGCGGCGCGGCTCGCCGGCATCCTTCGATTCGAGCACGAAGACCAGTACGCCGACGACGATGACGATGCCCAGTGGCACGTTGATGCCGAATGCCCAGCGCCAGGAGAAGGAGGTGGTGAGCCAGCCGCCGAGCAGGGGGCCGACGGCCACCATGCCGCCGATGGTCGAGCCCCAGATCGCGAACGCGATGCCCCGGTCACGGCCGCGGAACGTGGCGTTGATGATCGAGAGCGTGGTGGGCAGCACCATCGCACCGCCGACGCCCTGGATCAGCCGACCCAGGATCAGGAGTTCGCCCGTCTGCGCGAGCGCCGCGAAGACGGATGATGTGGCGAAGACGATTACGCCGAGAATCAGGATGCGCCGTCGACCGAACCGGTCGGCAAGCGTTCCGAAAACCAGCAGCAGGGCCGCGAAAACCAGGGTGTAGCTCTCCTGCACCCACTGCACCTGGGTCGAGGTGATCGCCAGGTCGTCGACGATCGAGGGGATGGCCACGTTGATGATCGTGGAATCGACGATGATCAGGGCGACGGCGACGCTGATGAAGACGAGACCGGCCCAGCGCCGGCGCGCCGAGGTGACGCCCGCCGGGGTGACAGGCAGGGTGGCCGGATCGCTCACGCGGTGACCGATCGGGACGTGGCGGATGTGGCGGACGTGACGGACCTGGAGGTGCGCACGCGCACGGTGATGGTGACGATCAGGATGGCGGCCACGGCGACGATCGCCGCGATCGCCGTGGGAGTGGAGAGCAGGGTGCCGGCCAGCCGGGCCACGGCCACCCAGCCGAGGCCCCAGCACAGCGACGCGGCCGGGGCGAGGCGGCCGTGGCCGTAGATCGCGAGGACTACGCCGACCAGCCCGGCGACGGCGATGACCAGCACCGCCCACAGGTCCGCGCTGAGGCCGAAGCCTTCGAAGCCGGAGGCGACGAGCACCGCGGTGACGTTGGCGGCGGTGGCGATGGCCACCCAGCCGAGGTACAGGCCCACGGTGCCGTCGGCGACGATCGTCTCAATCAGGTTTTTGGGCCGGGTGCGGAGCGTGAGCTGGAACGCCCGGATCAGCACGACCAGCAGAAGCACGATCACGGGCACACTGAGCCAGAGCAGGTCGAACTGGATGCTCAGGATCCAGGCGGCGTTCAGCACGAGCGACGCGGCGATCGGGTAGCCCAGGGCGCGTTGGCGGTCATCCGTTCTCTGCGCCGGCAGGAGCTGCCACAGGGCGTAGGCGATGAGGCCGAGGTAGATCGCGGTCCAGATGCCGAAGGCCGGCCCTTCGGGGGCGATCGGGGTGGCGTCGGCGGCGAGCGCTCCGCCTGACGCGTTCTGGATCGGGGTTCCGCCGGCGGCGCCGGACCCGATGAACGATCCGACGACGGCCAGGATCACGCTCGCCAGCACCACCGTTTGACGCAGTGGATCGCTGCTCTTATTCATCTCGGTCTCCCAACAATCTGCCACCTTAATAGTCGACGGTTTCATCCTGACCTCTTCCGCCCCCTGGAGTATGCGAAACTGCCGCATGCGCATCAACGGAGTGCACCACATCGCCATTATCGCCAGCGACTACGACGTGTCCAAGGCCTTCTACCTCGACGTTCTCGGCTGCACGCTCGAAGCGGAATACTTCCGGGCCGCGCGCCGGTCGTGGATGGGCAAGCTTGCCCTGAACGGCCACTACCTGATCGAACTGTTCTCTTTTTCCGACACCCCGCCCCGGAAGAGCGGCCCGGAAGCGCTCGGACTGCGCCACCTCGCGTTCGAGGTCGACGACGTACCGGCCGCGCGCGACGAGCTGATCGGCAAGCACGTCGAGGTTGAGGAACTGAGGGTGGACCCGAACACCGGCAAAGCGATGTTCTTCTTCCGCGACCCCGACGGGCTGCCGCTGGAAATCTACGAGCGCTGAGTCCGGACGCTATTGCTCCGGGCTGCTACTGCTCGGTCACCAGGTGGAAGACCACTCCGTCATCCTGCACGGACACGCGCAGGCGGTCGAGACCGGAGACCACCAGGTCGGCCTCCAGGTCGGCGGCCCGATGGGTGCCGACGACGCCGATCGTGGCGCAGCCGGCGGCGCGGGCGGCGGCAAGGCCGGCTGGGGCATCTTCGACCACGACGCAGCGGGCCGGGTCGACGCCGAGGCGTTCGGCAGCCAGCAGGAACGGCTCGGGGAACGGCTTGCCGCGGCTGGTGTCGTCGATGGTCACCACCGTGAGCGGTGCGGGGAAGCCGGCGGCGTCCAGGCGCACCAGGCACAGCTGCCGGGCACAGGACGTGACGATCGCCCGGCGGGCCTCGGGGATGCTCGCCATGAGTTCCGCCGCGCCGGCCAAAATCCTGACGCCATCCGTGTCGGCCAGTTCGAACTCGGTCAGCCGGGTGACGGATGTCTCGACCAGCTCCTCCGCCACCAGGGTCGCGATCATCTGACGCGCCGGCACCCCGTGCTCGGGGCCGGTGAACGACGGGCCGAGGCCGACCTCGGCACCCCAGCGCAGCCAGGACCGGGTGACCGCCTGAGTGGAGTCGACCAGGGTGCCGTCCATGTCGAAGAGCACGGCCTGGAAGACCTGCCCCTGCAGGGCCTCCTCCCGGGAGGTTTCGAGCGGGGCGATTCCGGGCTGCGTCATTGTGGTTCCATTCGTCTCTGGGCTGGTACCCCTCAAGTCTGCGCCCTCACGGAACTACGCTATGACTCATGACCACTCCTCCCCGCGCGGTGCAGAAGCCACAGCAGCGCAGTTTCCATGACGACGTGTTCACCGACAACTACGAGTGGCTGCGCGACAAGGACAGCCCCGAGGTGATCGCGCACCTCGAAGCCGAGAACACCTTCACGGATGCCCGCACCGCCCACCTGGCCCTGCTGCAGGAGCAGGTCTTCGAGGAGATCAGGGGCCGCACCCAGGAGACCGACCTCAGCGTTCCGGTGCGACAGGGCCACTGGTGGTACTACACCCGCACGGTGGAGGGGAAGGAATACGGCATCCACTGCCGTGCGCCGATCTCCGCGCCGGACGACTGGACCCCGCCGGTGCTTCCCGAGCAGATCCCCGAACAGACCAGCGGGCAGGCGAGCGGGACCGCCGGTCTCCCGGGCGAGCAGATCGTGCTCGACGACAACGCCGAGGCGGCCGGCCACGAGTTCTACTCGCTCGGCAGCACCGACGTGAGCGGCGACGAGAACCGGCTGCTCTACGCCGTCGACACCGAGGGCGACGAGCGGTACACCCTGCGCGTGCGCGACATCGCGACCGGCGAGAATCTCGCGGACGAGATCCCGAACACCGGCGAGGGTGCACTGTTCGACCCGAGCGGCCGCTACATCTTCTATACGACCGTGGACGACGCCTGGCGGCCCGACACCGTGTGGCGACACGAGGTGGGAACCGCGGCCGCCGCCGACGTGTCGGTCTTCCACGAACCCGACGAGCGCTTCTGGGTGGGCATCGGCCTCACCCGCAGCCGCAGGTTCCTGCTGATCGAGGCCGGCTCGAGCGTGACCACCGAGACCCGGCTGCTCGACGCCGCCGACCCGACCGGCGAGTTCGCCCTGGTCTGGCCGCGGCTGGACGGCGTCGAGTACGACGTGGAGCACGCCGTGCTGGGCGGCGAGGACCGCCTGCTGATCGTGCACAACCACCACGCGGTCAACTTCGAGCTGGTCAGCGTCTCCGTCGCCGACCCGCGGGGTGAGAAACGGATTCTGCTGCCCCACGATACGGCCGTGCGCCTCGAGAGCGTCGACGCATTCCGCGACTTCGTGGTGGCCGAATACCGGCGGGACGGACTCACCCGCGTTGCCGTGAGCGCCGAGGCAGCCGACGAGGAACTCGATTTCGTCGAGCTCGGCTTCGAGGAACCGCTGTACTCCGTGGGCACTTCGGCCAATCCCGAGTGGGACACGCCGACCATCCGTCTCGATTACACCAGCTTCGTCACGCCGTCGACGGTCTACGACCACGTGGTCGCCACCGGCGAGCGCCGGCTGCGGAAGCAGCAGCCCGTGCTCGGCCGCTACGACCCGACCCTGTTCGAGCAGCGCCGCGAGTGGGCTACCGCCGCCGACGGCACGCGCATCCCGATCTCCCTCGTCTACCGGCGTGACCTCGTCGCTCCGGGAACTCCCGCCCCGACCCTGCTCTACGGCTACGGCTCCTACGAGATCAGCATCGACCCGTCGTTCAGCATCGCCCGGCTCAGCCTGCTCGACCGCGGCATGATCTTCGCGATCGCCCACGTGCGCGGCGGCGGCGAGCTGGGTCGACTCTGGTACGAGAACGGCAAGAAGCTGCACAAGCGCAACAGCTTCACGGACTTCATCGACAGCGCCCGGCACCTGATCGACCAGGGCTACACCAGTCCCGACCGGCTCGTCGCCGAGGGCCGCAGCGCCGGCGGCCTGCTGATGGGCGCCGTGGCGAACCTGGCCCCGGAACTGTTCTCGGGCATCCTCGCCGGGGTGCCGTTCGTGGACGCGCTGACGTCGATCCTGGACCCGTCGCTTCCGCTGACCGTGATCGAGTGGGACGAGTGGGGCGACCCGCTGCACGACCCTGAGGTGTACGCCTATATGCGCGGCTACTCCCCCGTGGAGAACGTACGCGACACGCACTACCCGCGGATACTCGCTGTGACCAGTCTCAACGACACCCGAGTGCTCTACGTCGAGCCGGCCAAGTGGGTGGCCCGGCTGCGCGAGGTGGGAGCGGATGTTCTGCTGAAGACCGAGATGTCGGCCGGCCATGGTGGGGTGTCCGGCCGGTACAGCCACTGGCGTGAAACGGCGTTCGACTTCGCCTGGATCATCGATGCCGCCAGGGCGCATCCGTCGAGGGAAGCGGCGGTCACCGCGGTGTAGCTGAGTGAGTCTCAGCCAGGGCCCGAGCCCGTGCCCGAGCCCGAGGCCTGGCGACATCTCCGACCCGAACGAATTCGACGGAGATTCTGCCCAAAACACCCCCAAACAGCCCGCATAAGCAGTTTTCCGGCAAAATCTCCGTCGAATTGGTTCAACCGCGGACACTGCGCTCCGACCGCGCTGCCCACATGAGAGCATGGAGCCATGTCTGATGCCGGGTCTCCCCCGGCGCGGGCGGACTGGAAGCGGATCGCGGGACCCGTGCCCGGCGAACCGGGTGGGACCACCGATCTGCCCGTTCCGATGGGCCTCCTATTCGAGCTGCGAGAGCAGACGCCCCGCACGAACGACCGCTGGCGTGGTGCGACGGCCCGGCCGGTCACGAACGTGCGCCCCGGGCAGGGCGAGATCCGGCTCGGGGTGCGCCCGGTCATCCGAAGCGCCCGTGGCAACTGGGTGCGCACGGACGTGGCGTGGAACCAACTGGGCTTCCACCGCAACCGCCTCAACCTCAACCGCGAGCACCACCGCTGGCTGAGCCAGATCCTGGCCCTGCACCGGGCCGTGCGCGGCGTATACACCAGCCAGGAGACGGACTGGATCTACCTCGACGACTTCGTCAGCCCGCTGCTCTGGACCCTCTTCGACGAGGCCGAGACCCTGGGGCTGCGTCTCGTGGGCAGCACGAAGGATGCCACGGTCAGCGTGGGCCGCGCGGCCCACGTGAGCCTCGACGCAAGCCGGAACGCCGCCGGCGCGTTCAGCAACACAGGCGCCGCCGGCGCGTTAAGCAACACAGCCGCCGCCGGCACCCAGGGTCTGCTCCTGACCACCCGGCTCCTATTTGACGGCACCCCGCACCCCCCCGAGCATTCCGGGGCGATCGGCGGCCACGGGATCTACGGCTATGCCCTCGGGCCGCGCCCGGTGTTCACCCTGGCCCCGACCGTCGACGGTCCGCTCACCGCCGAGCAGCGCCGGCTGCTCGGTGCGCCCGGCACGGTTCTCGTGCCTGCCGACGAGACGGCCGAGTTCCTGAGCGACTTCTATCCGGCGCTGCGGCGCACCCTGCCGGTGATCAGCACGGATGGCTCCGTGCGCTTCCCCCAGGCCGACCCACCTCTGCTCGTGCTCACCGCCTGGTTCCGGCCGAGGCAGGCGCTGGAGCTGGCCTGGCATTGGGAGTACCGCGAGGGTTCCCTGCTGAAGAAGCTGCCCGTGCTGTCGTCCACGTCCACATCCACATCCACGTCCACGCCCACGCCCACGTCTCCCTCGAGCGGAAGCCGCGACGAGCCCACCGAACGGGTCATCCACGAGCGGGCCAGGCGTCTCCTCGAGGAGGCCGGCCGCCCCGACGCAGGCCCGGCCGCGACATCCCTCACCCTGCGCGGCATCGATGCGGCCGAGGTGGCCGAACGTGCGCTCCCGCGGCTTGAAGCGCTGCCCGGCGTGCGCGTGGACATCCGCGGCACCCGGCCCGACTACCGCGAACTGACCGAGACTCCTGAGCTCACAATCAGCACGGTCGAGACGGACCAGCGGGACTGGTTCGACCTGGGCGTGATCGTCACGATCAATGGTCGGAGCGTGCCGTTCGGCCCGCTGTTTAAAGCTTTGGCGAAGGGGCAGGCGAAGCTCCTGCTGGTCGACAACAGCTACCTTTCGCTGCGGCAGCCGGCTTTCGAGCGCCTGCACGAACTGATCACCGAGGCCCGCGCCCTGCAGGAATGGGACACCGGCCTGCGCATCAGCCGCTACCAGGCTGCCCTCTGGAGCGACTTCGAGGACCTCGCCGACGACACCGAGCAGGCCGTGGCGTGGCGGGCGGCCGTGTCCGGGCTGATCGGCTTGTCCAAGGGCGCCGACGACGCCGAGCACGCCCCGCACGCCGAGCACGCCCCGCACGCCCCGCTGCCGGCCGCCGTGCACGCTACCCTGCGCCCGTACCAGGCGCAGGGCTTCACCTGGCTGACCTTCCTCTGGCAGCACCAGCTGGGCGGAATCCTCGCCGACGACATGGGTCTCGGCAAGACGCTGCAGACGCTCGCACTCCTGGCGCACGCGACCGCACAGCCGGCCGAGCAGGCCCACCCGGCCGGGCAGGCCCACCCGGCCGACCCGGCCCAGCGGCGGCCTTTCCTGGTCGTCGCCCCGACATCCGTCGTCGCCACCTGGCGCTCCGAGGCCGCCCGCTTCACGCCCGGCCTCGACGTTCGGGTGATCACAGCCACCGAGGCGGCCGGCGGCATCCCGCTGACGGATGCCGCGGCCGGCGCCGACGTCGTCGTCACCTCCTACACGCTGTTCCGTCTCGACTTCGAGGCCTACCAGGCGCACGGCTGGGCCGGGCTGATCCTGGACGAGGCTCAATTCCTGAAGAATCATGCCACCCGGCTGCACCTGTGCGCCCGCGACCTGACGACGCCGTTCAAGCTCGCGCTCACGGGCACGCCGATGGAGAACAGCCTGCTCGAGCTGCATGCCCTGTTCGCGATCGTGGCACCGGGCCTGTTCCCCTCCCTTCGGCGGTTCACGGAGGAGTATGTGCGCCCGATCGACCGCGGCGACACCCCAGAGTTGCTCACGCGGCTGCGCCGGCGCATCCGCCCACTGTTGCTGCGTCGCACCAAGGCGGTCGTCGCGCCCGAGCTGCCGCCCAAACAGGAGCAGGTGCTTGAGATCGAGCTGAACCCCCGGCACCGCGCGCTCTACGACACGTTCCTGCAGCGGGAACGGCAGAAGCTGTTCGGCCTGATCGACGACCTCGACAAAAACCGGTTCATCGTGTTCCGCTCGCTGACCCTGCTGCGGCTGCTCAGCCTGGACCCGTCCCTGGTCGACGAGAAGTACGCCGGAGTGTCGTCCAGCAAACTCGACGCCCTCTTCGAACAGCTGGACGACGTCGTCGCCGAAGGTCACCGCGCGCTCGTCTTCAGCCAGTTCACGTCGTTCCTGAAGAAGGCGGCCGCGCGGCTCGAGGCCCGGGGCATCCCCTACTGCTACCTCGACGGGTCCACCCTGCGCCGCTCCGAGGTGATCGACCGGTTCAAGACCGGCAGTGAGCCGGTGTTCCTGATCAGTCTGAAGGCCGGCGGGTTCGGCCTTACCCTGACCGAGGCGGACTACGTCTTCCTGCTCGACCCGTGGTGGAACCCGGCCACCGAGACGCAGGCCATCGACCGCACCCACCGCATCGGCCAGACGAAGAACGTGATGGTCTACCGAATGGTCGCCACCGGCACCATCGAGGAGAAGGTCATGGCCCTGCAGAAACAGAAGGCCGAGCTCTTCGACCAGGTGCTGGGTGACGCCCCAGCGGATGCGTCGGGGTTCAGTGGGAACCTCACGGCCGACGACATCCGCAGCCTGCTGGAGAGTTAGACGGACAGCTCCCGGGCGATCTCCGCCGCCCATTCGTCGATCGCGACCCAGTTGCGGAAGTCGCCCTCGGGCAGCAGCTCGCGCCCACTCGGGATGCGCCGCACAAGTTTGTCCCGGCGGCCGAGCACGGTCGGGTCGAGCGCACCGAAGAACACCCGCATTCCGCGCGGCTGGAGCGACTGGCCGAACTCCTCGAACTGCTTCGGCTCACTCTCCTTGAGCAGATCTCGCCCCTGGGCGTCCTTCCCCGCGGTGCCGAGCGGCCCGCTGCTGAACAGCCACACCGGATGCGCCGTGATCAGTTCCTGGTGGCGCCGCACGAACTCCGTCGCGTCCTTGCGCCACGACCCCATGTAGGCGGAACTGCCGATCACAAAGGCATCGTACTCGTCCACCTGGTCAACGGATGCGACCGGCCGGGCCACGGCATCCTGCCCGGCCTCCCGCAGTTTGCGGGCGATGCGCTCGGCGATTCCCTCGGTGGCTCCGTACTTGCTCGAAAACCCCACCAGTGTCGTCATGATTGCCTCCAGCTCGTCGGTCGTTCACTCAATCGTAGGGCGGTGCGCCGCCGCGCCCCGTCCACGATTCCCCACCCTCAATCGAGCGGGTCGGTTGGTTCTCCGTCTTCCGCCGCTGCTAATCTGAGATTAGATAACGTGGGGGTTCCGTGCAGTTGAATTCAGGGGCGCCCTACGGCCGCCTAGTTCGAGGTTTCTTTGCCAGGAGCGCCTCCTGGTCCGCCTGGCTGATGGCCGTGTTCCTGGGCAGCTACGTCATCGGCCTGCTGATGCCCGACGACGGATTCCACCTCTTCGTCGACGGCTGGCTGGCGTCCCTCCTGAAGTTGTCCATGGTCGTCGTGTGCTGGGCCGCCGTGATGCGCAAGCGCTCGCGGAGCCGAGTGCGGATCGCGGCCAGCGGTCTGGAGCGATTCCGGCATCCCGAACTCCTGCTCACGGCCGCGGCGGTCACCATCATCGCGATCGTCGATTCCTACTCCCTGTGGATGCTGATCTGGGGTGCCGAGATGTTCCCCCGCGTGAGCGAGGTCGGCTACCTCCTGTTCTTCGCCCTCATGCTATTCGTGCTGGTCATCATGGTGCGCCGCCAGCTGCGCGGCATGGTCTGGTCGGTGGTGCTGGACAGCGCCATCGGTGCACTCGGCGCGGCCTCGGTGCTGGCCGTGCTGCTCGGCCCGATGGCGAACTCAGTCGACGCGGCCGGGGCGAACAAGGCCATCGCCGCCGCCGTCGCCTACCCACTGTTCGACCTGCTGCTGGTTGCCGTCGTCGTCGCACTCACCACCTCGCAGGGCCCGGTTGCCGGCCGCCGCTGGATCCTCCTCGTCTTCGGCCTACTGATGTTCACGTCCACCGGTCTCGTCTTCGCGTTACTCGAAACCAGGTACGTTCTCGGCACTCCTCTGGACGCCGGCTGGGCCGTGGGTCTGGCCCTGATCGCGGTGTGGGCGGATGCCTCGTCGCGACCCGATCTGGTTCGGAACAACTCCTCCAACGGCGTGGCGGCCCTGGCGCTGCCGGCGGTGTCGACCGCGGCCGGCCTGGGTGTGCTGCTCCTCGCCAGCCAGACGCCGGTTCCCCACATCGCGATCGGGCTGGCGGCGGCGACCCTGGCCCTCGCAGCCGTTCCCCTGGTCTCCCGGCAGGTGGCCCTGCGTCGCCAGTCCAAGACCGACGAGCTGACCGGTCTGCCGAACCGGCGTGCGCTGTACGCCGAGGTCTCGTCGAGACTGGCCGACGACAGGAGCCGGAACCGGGCGCTGCTACTGCTGGACCTGGACCGCTTCAAAGAGGTCAACGACAGCCTCGGGCATGACGCCGGCGACCGGTTGCTCGTGCAGGTCGGCCTTCGTCTGCTGGAAGGACTGCAGTCCGGTGACCTGCTCGCGCGGTTGGGCGGCGACGAGTTCGCCGTCCTACTCGAGCGCACCGACCAGGTGGAGGCCGAGGCGGTGGCCAACAAACTCCGGGCCACCCTGGCCCAGCCGTTCACCCTGGAAGGCATCTCCCTGCAGACCAGCGCGAGCATCGGAATCGCGCTCTACCCCGACCAGGGCGATGACCTGACCGCACTGCTGCGCAAGGCCGACATGGCGATGTACAAGGCGAAGGCGACCCACAGCGGCCACCACGTCTACCGCAGCGCGGACAACCGCCACGGTGACGCCCGTCTGCGCACCCTGCAGGAGTTGCGCCTCGCCCTGACCGAGGACCAGCTGGTTCTGCACTACCAGCCGAAGATCTGCCTGAAGACCGGGTTCGTCTCAGGCGTCGAGGCCCTCGTGCGCTGGAACCACCCCGAGCGCGGTCTGCTGTTTCCCGACCAGTTCCTGACTCTGGTCGAAGAGGCCGGTCTCATGCACGCGCTGACCCAGGAGGTTCTGCGGAAGGCGTTGGACCAGTCCGTGCTCTGGGCGGCCCAGGCCCGTACCCTGACGGTTGCGGTGAACCTGTCCGCCAGCTCACTGATCGACGCCGATCTGCCCGAACGGGTGGGCACCATGCTGTCGGCCCGCGGTCTTCTGCCCACCGCGCTGATGCTCGAGATCACCGAGGACTTCCTGATGGCCGACCGCGACCGAGCCCGGGACATCCTGACCCGGTTGCGCGCCAGTGGTATCCGGATCTCCGTCGACGACTTCGGCACCGGTTACAGTTCGCTCGCCTATCTTCGTGACCTGCCCATCGACGAGCTCAAGCTGGACCAGTCCTTCATCTTCCCGATGGCCGACGACGCCCGGGCCGCCGCACTGGTGGCCTCCACGATCGACCTCGCGCACGGCCTCGGCCTGAAAATGGTCGCCGAGGGCGTGGAGAACAGCGTCGCCTACGACGAGCTGGTGCGCTACGGATGCGACTTCGCCCAGGGATACTTCATGTCACGCCCCCTCTCCGCCGCGGCACTCGACGAGTGGCTGACCGCGAGGCAGAGCGCGGCGGCCCTGCCATGACCGGCGGCACCCGTGAGTGGTTCCGCTTCGGCGCGCTGACGCTCATGCTGGTACTGGTCATCGCCTACACCCTCGGCCTGGCCCTGAAGGGCGATGACTTCAGCCCTCTGGTCGACGGCTGGCTCGCCATGCTCTCGGTGTGGGCACCCGTGCTCGTGGGCTGCGCCGCCGTCTACCGGGTCGGGCGCGGGCAGATCGAGGTGGGCCTCGCCACCGCCGCTCTGACCATGAACGCCCTGGCGGACACCTACTACCTCGTCAGCGCGGATGCCGACGGTGCGTCACCGTTTCCCTCGCCGGCCGACATCGGCTATCTGCTGTTCTACCTGCTCCTGCTCTGGGCGCTGGCGGTGCTCGTGAACCGGCAACTGCGCGGATCGGCCTGGTCCGTCTTCCTGGACACCGCCGTGGGTTCCCTGGGTGCCGCCGCAGTGCTGGCCGTCATCCTCAGCCCCGTCTTCGATTCCGCCGCCGCGGACCCGCTCAGCCTCGGTGCCGTCATCGCGGCCGCCTATCCGGTGCTCGACCTGCTGGTGGTGGCGGCGATCGCCGGGATCGTGGCGTCGCACGGCCCGGATGCCGGGAAGCGCTGGATGCTCCTCGTCGCCGGCCTGGTGGTCTTCGCCGGCGCCGACACCGTCTTCGCGCTGCAGGGTGACCTGTACACGGTGGGCACCCTGCTCGACGCGACCTGGAACATCGGGGTCGTACTGATTGCGCTCTGGGTGGACGGCACCTCCCTCCCGCGCCCGGTGCGGGATCGCAGGGCCACGGCCACAACCGTGTCCGCTCTGGCCGTGCCGATGGTGTCGACGATCGCCGGACTCGGGGTTCTGATCCTCGCCAGCCAGGTCACGGTGTCAAACCTCGCCGTGGCCTTGGCCGGGGCAACCATGGCGCTGGCGGTGGTGCCGCTGGTCGGCCGGCAACGGGTTCTGAACCTGCTGGCGCGAACGGACGACCTCACCGGTCTGCGCAACCGCCGCGCATTCAATGCGGACGTGCCCACCCGCCTGGCAGCGGTCGAGGGCCGGACGTGTGCCCTGCTGCTGCTGGACCTTGACCGGTTCAAGGAGGTCAACGACAGCCTCGGCCATGACGTGGGTGACCGGCTGCTGATCCAGGTCGGCATCCGTTTGAACCGGCAGCTGCGTGCCGGAGACCTCCTGGCCCGCCTCGGCGGCGACGAGTTCGCGATCCTGCTCACGGACTCCGCGCGGGAGGATGCCCTGACGGTGGCCGTCAAACTGCGCGCCGCGCTGGCCGAGCCGTTCATTCTGGAGGGCATCACGTTGCAGACCAGCGCCAGTGTCGGAATCTCCCTCTATCCCGACCAGGGCAAAGACCTGACGGCGCTGCTCCGCAAGTCCGACATGGCCATGTACAAGGCGAAAACGAGCCGCGGTGGCCACCACGTATACGACAGCGACGACGACAGCCACGGCGAGACCCGGCTGCGCACCCTGGCCGAACTGCGCCTCGCTCTCACCGATGAGCAGCTGGTGCTGCACTATCAGCCCAAGGTCGACCTCGGCAGCGGGGCGGTGCGGGACGTCGAGGCCCTTGTGCGCTGGAACCACCCCGAGCGCGGCCTGCTGCTGCCCGATCAGTTCGTGCCGATCATCGAGGAGGCCGGGCTGATGCACACCCTGACGCAGGTCGTGCTGCGGCAGGCGCTGGACCAGGCCGTGCTCTGGCAGGCGCAGGGGCATCCGCTGACCATCGCCGTGAACCTGTCGGCCAGCTCACTGGTCGACACGGAACTGCCGGACCGGATCGGTGCCATGATCGCCGCCCGCGGTCTGCCCTCGTCGATCCTGGCCCTGGAGATCACCGAGGAATTCCTGCTCAATGACCGGGGCCGGGCCCGAGGCATCCTCACCCGGCTACGCGAGCAAGACATCCGCATCTCCGTCGACGACTTCGGCACCGGCTACAGTTCGCTCGCCTACCTGCGCGATCTGCCCATCGACGAGCTCAAGCTCGACCGATCCTTCGCCTTCCCGATGGCCGGCGATGCCCGAGCCGCGACCCTGGTGTCCTCGACGATTGCGCTGGCCCACAGTCTGGGGCTGCGCATGGTGGCCGAGGGTGTGGACAGTGGCGCCGCCTACGACCAGCTGGTCGGCTTCGGCTGCGACTTCGCGCAGGGCTTCCACCTGTCGCAGCCGCTTTCCGCCGCCGAGCTGGACACCTGGCTCGCCGACCGACGAGTCGCAGATACCGCGTCGGCGCACGCGTGTGAGGTCGCACCCGCCGTGCCGCCCGGTGACCTTGTCGCGGAGCCGGCCGAGGTTTAGACCCCCCCTGCAAAGCGCGCCCTGTTCCCGTGGGGAGACCACCGGGACGCGGATTGGGGATCATCATGACGCGGCGACGTTCACCACTGCGACGGATGCTGGTGGTCCCTCTTCTCCTGATTACGGGTTCGCCCGCTCGCCGGGGAGTGCGATCAGGGTCTGGTCCGGATTGACTTCGACTGGTGGTCGAAGCCAGTAGTCCGTTTCGGTTCGGATGATGCTCCATTGCTGGTTGTGCAGGAGCAGGAGCAGGTGGTGTGGGTGGCAGAGCAGCACTCCGTCGGCGAGGTCGGTGTAGCCGTTGTCGTTCAGCCAGTCGTTGATGTGGTGGGCTTCGCTCCAGGCGGGATCTGTCGCAGTCGACCCAGCGGCATCCGCCGTCGCGAACCCCCATTGGGGAAGGTACGCCGGGACGGACGGGATGTCGAAAGGCACCGACGCAGCACCGACGCAGCGCCGGCCGCGGCCCGGTTCTACACTGGGTGGAGCAGCGGGCCAGACCGACCCGGCACTCCCGGAAACGAGGAACCCACCCGATGGACGCGTCTGCTCAATCGGAGAAATCAGCTCAATCGGAAATATCGGACCCGATCGACCGTCTCGCAGTCGATCCCGCCGTTACCGATGCCGCCGAGATCGCCCGCCGGCTCGAGACCGACGCCGCCCGGGGCCTCACCGGCGCCGAAGCCGCGCGTCGCCTCACGGCCGAGGGCCCGAACGAGCTGCGCAGCGTGCGCCCGGTTCCGTTCTGGCGCCGGATCCTGGCCCAGTTCAACGACCCTCTGATCTACCTGCTGCTGGTCGCCACCGCGGTGTCGCTCGGCGCCTGGCTGATCGAGGGGGCACCCGGCCTGCCCGTGGACGCCATCGTGATCGCCGTGATCGTAGTGCTCAACGCCGTGCTCGGCCTGGTGCAGGAGGCGCGCGCCGACAACGCCGTGGCCGCCCTGTCCACCATGACAGCGGCATCCTCGACCGTCATGCGCGACGGCCTGCTCACCACCGTGCCCAGCACCGAGCTGGTGCGCGGCGACCTGCTGGTTCTGGGTGAGGGCGACAGCGTGGGGGCGGATGCCCGCCTCACCGAGGCGAGTTCGCTGCGGATCGCGGAGGCCTCCCTCACCGGCGAAAGCGAGGCCGTCACCAAGAACCCGCGCACCCTTCCCGCCGCGGCCGCCCTCGGCGATCGGCTGAACATGGTCTTCAAGGGCACCGCCGTCAGCCAGGGCGTCGGCCGCTGCATCGTCACCGGAACCGGCATGAACACCGAGGTCGGCGCCATCGCCACGATGCTTGACCGCACCGAGGCGCACCCCACCCCGCTGCAAACCGAGATCGGCCACATCGGCAAGCTGCTCAGCGTCGTCGTGATCGCGATCGCCACGGTCGTGATGCTCACCATCGTGCTCGTGCAGGGCGTGTCCACGCCCGCCGACTTCGTGACCGTGTTCCTGCTCGGGGTATCCCTCGCGGTCGCAGCCGTTCCCGAGGGGCTGCCGGCAATCCTGTCGGTGATCCTCTCCATCGGGGTACAACGGATGGCGCGGCAGAACGCCGTTGTCAAGAACCTGAAATCCGTGGAGACCCTGGGCTCCGCATCCGTGATCTGCTGCGATAAGACCGGCACACTGACCCGCAACGAGATGACGATCCAGCAGTTGCTGACCGCCTCCGGCCGGGTAGATGTGACCGGGGTGGGCTACCGCCCCGAGGGCGAACTGCGCCAGGGCGCCGAACCGCTCACAGACCCGGCACTCCGCTTTGAGGCCCAGCTGGTGCTGGGCGTCGGTTCCCTCGCCGGCAACGCCCAGCTGACCGAGCAGGACGGCGAGTGGGAGATCCAGGGTGACCCCACGGAGGCCGCGTTCCTGGTGGCCGCGGCCAAACTCGAGGGCACCACCGGGCACATGGCCCGGTTCGAACGTCGGGGTGAGATGCCCTTCACCTCGGAACGCAAGATGATGTCCACCCTGCACCAGGAGACCGGCGACGACAGCCTGCGCATCTTCAGCAAGGGCGCGCCCGACGTGCTCCTCGAGCGCTGCGCCTACGTGCAAGTCGGCGAGACGGTCGTACCTCTGACCGCCGAGCAGCGGCCACGGATGCTTGCCGACATCCAGGCGCTCTCGGCCCAGGCCTTCCGCACCCTGGGTGTCGCCTACCGAGTCGCCGACGAGAACACGGCGCCGCTCGACGAGGCCGACGAGCAGGGCCTGATCTACGCCGGGGTGGTCGGCATCATCGACCCGCCCCGCGCCGAGGTGACGTCAGCCGTCCAGGAAGCCCACCGGGCGGGCGTGCGTGTGATCATGATCACGGGCGATCACCCCGCCACGGCCGCGCGGATCGCGAGTGACCTGGGGATCGTCGAACCGGGGGCGACGGCGCTGGCGGGAGCAGACCTCGACCACCTCGACGAGCCGGGGCTGCGGGAGGCGGTGCGCGACACATCCGTGTTCGCCCGCGTCTCCCCGCGGCACAAGCTGCGGATCGTCGACGCCCTGCAGGCCAACGGCGACATCGTGGCGATGACCGGCGACGGCGTCAACGACGCCCCGGCCCTGAAGTCCGCCGACATCGGCGTGGCCATGGGCATCACGGGCACCGAGGTGACCAAGGAGGCCGCGAAGATGATCCTGGTCGACGACAACTTCGCCACCATCGTCGCCGCGGTGCGGGCCGGCCGGGTCATCCTCGACAACATCAAGAAGTTCCTGCGGTACCTGCTGTCCTCGAACATGGGCGAGGTGCTCACCGTGTTCCTCGGCGTGCTCCTCGCCGGGGCGCTGGGCCTGACCGGCTCCAGCAGCGAGACCGTGGTGCTGCCCCTGCTGATCACCCAGATCCTCTGGATCAACCTGATCACCGACTCCGGCCCTGCCCTGGCGATGGGCGTCGACCCGGAGATCGACGACGTGATGGCCCGCCCCCCGCGCGGGATCAACGACCGTATGATCGACCTGCGCATGTGGGTGGGCATCATGTCGACCGGCCTGGTGATGGCGGTGGTCACCCTCGCCACGATCGACCTGTTCCTGCCCGGCGGGCTGCTGCCGGCGCTGGAACCCGGCACGGACGGCCTCACCGTGGCGCGCACCGCGGGGTTCACCACCCTGGTCTTCGCCCAGCTGTTCAACACACTCAACGCGCGCTCCGAGCTGACCACCGCGTTCCACCGGCTGTTCGTGAACCCGTGGCTGTGGGGGGCGATCCTGCTCGCGATCCTGTTGCAGGTGGCCGTGGTCGAACTCCCGCTCCTGCAGACCGCGTTCGGCACCACCTCGATGGACCCTCTGCACTGGGCCGTCTGCGTGGGCATGGCATCCGTCGTGCTGTGGGTCGAGGAACTGCGCAAGTGGATCCTGAGGGTGCGCGCCTGACCTCTCCCGTTCCGTGCTCGACGCGTGCGATCTCGTTTCCGCAAAGCGCATTACGATCGGGGCATGAGCCTGTCAGGAACACCGGAACCCACCGCGACGGAGCCGGTATCCGCGCCCCGCCGCAACGAAACGGATGTCCAGCGCCTCGACCGCAATTGGCTCTCGCTGTTGCAGGAGCTCAGAGTCACCCAGACGGGCACCCAGATCGTGGGTGGTTTTCTGCTCGCCCTCGCCTTCCAACCGCGGTTCACCGAACTCGACCTGTACCAACTGACCGTGTATCTGATTCTTGTCGCCACGGCCACCACCACCACCGTTCTGGCGCTCGGGCCGGTCAGCCTTCACCGGCTGCTCTTCGGGAAGCATGCGATGAAGCAGATCGTGCGGGTCGCCGACGTGCTCGTGCGGGCCACACTGGTCGGTGTCGCCGTGATCCTCGCCGGCACCACCCTGCTGGTCTTCGACGTGGTGCTGGGCCGAACGGCCGGTCAGGTGGCCGGGGCCGCGGTGCTGCTGGTCATCGTGGCGGTCTGGCTGGTCCTGCCGCGCCGGGCGAAGCGCTGAGGACGACGTGCGGGGGTCGACTGGCGGCGGACGCCTGGCGGCGGACGCCTGGCGGCGGACGACGCGCGGGGATATCGGTGGGACGGCTTCGCCGCATCAGCAGGCGCCCCACTGGCCCGCGCCTGCCGTCGTTGCGGCGTCCTCGGCCGTACGCAGCAGCGGGTAGTGCGCGTCGTTCGGCGGGATCATCAGCGACTCGGCGGCGCCGCCGGCGACGAGCTCGTAGTTGACGAATCGCCCGTCCCCGGTCCAGAGATAGAACAGGCTACGGCCGTATCGGTCAGTCGGGTCCTGGTCGGCGGTGACCCAGGTGCGGCTGCCATCGGGGAGGAGCGCCCGCAACTGCTCCGCGGCCTGATCGCCGAAGCATTCGGCGCTGTCCCCCACCTCCGGCGTATCGATTCCGAGCAGTCGTACCTTGACGGCATCCGTCGTCGCCACCAGGGCGTTCGGCTGGTCCGTTCGCAGAAAGAGCGTGTCGCCATCATGCACATGCTCCACGGTCATCGGGACGGCTCCGCTCGGTCGTGCGGGGATGCCGCCGACCGCTGTCTCGACGGTGCCGTCCGCGGCGGTCGCCACCGGGCCGGTGCTCTCGCCGGAGCTCTTGCCGGAACTCTGGCCGGAGCCGTGGCTGGCCGAGCTCAGCATGCTCTCGAACTCGGTCACCAGAAATCCCGACTGCTGGACCCAGGCGAAGCCGAGTACTCCGAGAACGAGAACACCGATCGGCACGCGCGAGCGGCCCTGTCGTCTACCCATTCCCCGAGACTAGGGCAGAGCCAGGCAGGCACACGCCACCCGCCGTGTCTGACGAGTCCGAGGCCCGGGAGCACCTCCGTCGCGAACGAATTCGACGGAGATTTTGCCGGAACCGGCCCCGAAAACTCTGAAAAAGCTGCTTTTCACGAGAATCTCCGTCGAATTGGTTCGACGCCGGACAGGGCAGGCCGGGCACGTGGCGAGAGGGCGCTCCGGACGTCTGACCGGCTAGGGCGCTGCGGTTTCCTCCACGGCGTGGAACCACGGCGGGTACACGACGACCTTGGGCTTGTGCGCCTCGGCGGCGAAAATGCTGCGCACCGCGTCGCGCACCTTGTCGTTGGCGACGCCGACGAGCGTGACCAACTCGAACGGGAACGACTCGGTGACGAGCAGTTCCGCCTCCCGGATCTTCTGCGATTCCTGATCGGCGCGCAGCGAACGCAGCATGCGGTCGGCAGTCTCGGGAGCAGAGCCGAACCTGGTCAGGGCCCCCGCGGCATCCCCGTTGGCCACCGCGACGCTCGCTGCGACGGTTTTCTCGGCGCCGGCCTGGGCGTCGAGGAGCTTCTTGACCGTGCTGACCAGAATGACGAAGTCGTACGTCGGAGAGCGGTGCGCCTCCGGCGACAGGCGCGGGTCGTTGGATTCGGTGAGGAGGCTGTCCCACAGGCGTGCATTGGGCGAGAGGAAGAACGGCACGTAGCAGGCGACGCTCGCGCTGTCGTCTCCGGCGACGAGCGCGGTACGCCGGGCCGCGCGCTGCGGTGCCGACGACAGGTCGACGACCGGCCGGGCGGTCCAGGCGTCGCTCGCGTCGGCAAGCAGGCGCCCGCTGTTCAGGATGCCGGCGAGGTTGCGGATGTGGGTGACGTGGTAGATCCGCTGCTCACCGACGTTGTCGTGGGAGGATTTCGTGCTCCTGACCGGCTTCACGGTGCTGGCGGCCTTGGCGGTGGCCGGCTTCGCGGTAGCGGTCTTCGCGCTCAGGGTGGGATTGGGTCCGCCCAGGGTGACGGTGCGCGGTGACGGCGAACTGCGAAGCGACGGTGCGCGGCCCGTCGACTTGCTCCGGCTGGCGCGGGTGGCCACGCCGGGCACGATTTCGGGAGCGGCCTTCGGGAAGCAGCTGGCGCAGAGGCCGCCCTCGAGTCCATGGATGCATTCGTCGCTCAAACTAGAAAAACCTTTCGTGTGCGTGGCCCCCACACTCTTCAAGTCCGATGCTTGAAGACCACATATCAACGGTACGGTCATTTCTGACCTCGTGGTGACCGATGGCGGGATCCGTTCGGCGCATTTCGGCCTGAGGGTGAGTCGCACATGCCTTGTCGGCCCCGGCGAAGGGTGCTACTACCGACGTATGAGCAGCGTTGACGATATCGACGAGGACAAGATCGAGGTCGGCAAGCCCAGGGAATGGGCGGCGGGGGTGCCAGGCGTCACCCATGCACTGGGGCCGGCCTTCCGGCAGATGGGTGTGCCGCGCAGCCTGAAGGCACTGACTGCGATGAACCAGCGGGACGGTTTCGACTGCATGAGCTGCGCCTGGCCGGATCCCGATCGGCGCAAGACGTTCGAGTTCTGCGAGAACGGCGCCAAGGCGGTGACCTGGGAGGCAACGCCGATCACGATCCCGGCCGAATTCTGGGCCGAGAACCCGATCAGAGAGCTGCTCACGAAGTCGGAGTACTGGCTCGGCATGCAAGGCCGCCTCGTGCAGCCGGTGCACAAGCCGGCCGGGTCCGAGCACTACCGGCCGATCACCTGGGACGACGCGTTCAAGCTGATCGGGGACACCCTCCGCGGACTGGAATCGCCCGACCAGGCGACGTTCTATACGAGCGGTCGCACCTCCAACGAGGCGGCCTTCCTCTACCAGCTGTTCGTGCGCGCCCTCGGCACGAACAACCTGCCGGACTGCTCGAACATGTGCCACGAGTCGACCAGCCACGCGATGGCGGAGACCGTTGGGATCGGCAAGAGCACCGTCACCTACGCCGACTTCGCCCGTGCGGACCTGATCATCATCATGGGGCAGAACCCGGGCAGCAACCATCCGCGGATGCTCACGGCGCTGGAAGAGGCGAAGGAGGCGGGCGCCGCCATCGTCGCCGTCAACCCGCTCTTGGAGGCCGGGCTGATGCGCTACAAGAACCCGCAGAAGGTGCGGGGCGTCGTCGGGGCCGGAACCGTGATGGCCGACCAGTACCTGCAGATCCGGCTCGGCGGCGACATGGCCCTCATGCAGGCCCTCTCCCGACGGGTGCTCGACGCCGAGGCCGCCCGGCCCGGAACCGTGCTCGACCATGCGTTCCTGCGCGAGAATTGTGTCGGGCTGGAGGAGTTGCGCGAGCACCTCGCCCACCAGGATGACGGTGCGGTCCTGGCGGCCACGGGGTTGCGCGCGGCCGAGATCGACGAGCTGGCCGACCGGTATCTGCGGGCGGACCGGGTCATCATCACCTGGGCGATGGGCATCACCCAGCACAAGAAGGCCGTTCCGACAATCCGAGAGATCATCAATCTGCTCCTACTGCGCGGCAACATCGGCAAGCCCGGCGCGGGGGCGTCCCCGATCCGCGGGCACAGCAATGTGCAGGGCGACCGCACCATGGGCATCTGGGAGAAGATGCCACCGGCGTTCCTGGACGCCCTGGAACGAGAATTCGGGTTCGACCCGCCCCGCGTGGACGGCCTGGACAGCGTCGACTCCATTCGCGCCATGCGCGACGGCCTGGTCACGGTCTGGATCGCCCTGGGCGGCAACCTGGTCGGCGCGATCTCCGACACCGTCGTCGCCGAGGCCGCAATCCAGAAGACGGTGCTGAGCGTGCAGATCTCCACCAAACTGAACCGGTCCCACGCTGTGGTCGGCGACCAGGCGCTCATCCTGCCGACCCTGGGCCGCACCGAGATCGACCTGCAGGCCACCGGCCCGCAGTTCGTGTCGGTTGAGGACACGGTCTCCGCGGTGCACTCGTCCACCGGCCTACTCCCACCGGTGTCGGATCAGCTGCTCTCCGAGGTGGCCATCGTGTCGCGCCTCGCCCGGGCCGCCCTCGACGGCACCGCCTCGATCGACTGGGCCGGTTTCGAGAGCGACTACGACATCATCCGTGACCACATCTCGCACGTCATTCCGGGCTTCGCCGACTTCAACCAACGCATCCACCAGCAGGAAGGTTTCTCCCTGCCCCATGCGCCGCGCGACCTGCGCACCTTCCCGACCCCCAGCGGCAAGGCCCTGCTCACGGTCAACGAACTCGAGCCCCTCGAACGGCCGCCGGGGCGCCTGCTCCTGCAGACGCTGCGCTCGCACGACCAGTTCAACACCACGATCTACAGCCCCAACGACCGCTACCGGGGCATCAAGAACGGCCGCCAGGTCATCTTCGTCAACCCGGAGGATGTCGCGGAGCTGGGTTTGATCAGCGGCATGCTCGTCGATGTGCACAGCGAGTTCAGCGACAACGTCGACCGGGTGCTGCGGCGGTTCCGGCTCGTCGCCTACCCGAGCGCCCGCGGCTGCGCCGCCGCCTACTTCCCCGAGGCCAACGTGCTGGTGCCCCTGGATTCCACCGCGGAGGGCAGCAACACCCCCGTCTCCAAGGCGGTGCTGGTGCGGCTGGAACCCTCGCGCTGACCAGATACACACCCCGACCAGAACGAAAGCAGGGCGCCCGATCCGCTGCGGCCCGGCGGCGGAGGGCCGCACGTCGAAATCGAAGATTGCCGTGGGATGTAAACGATAGAGCAGGAGTTTCGGGCTGGTCGTCGAGGCTCACCTCGAATTCCGCCGCGAGGCGGATGTCGACGCGAGGCGGATGGCGCCGCCGCGGGGCGCCGACAGGTGCGTGACGCTCACGGTGAGCGCCATCATCACCGCGCGCAGCACGAGCGACTGCCAGGTGAAGATCGTGGCACAGAAGTCGAGCACGCCGCTGACCTTGAGCAGCTCCGGCGGCAGGGAGGCGGCCGTGGCCTGCAGCAGAGCCGCGGACGACGACAGCCCGAGCGCCCACCGATCAGAGGTGGCGTTCACCGGCATCGGGCCGTCCATTGCGGGGATTTTTCTGTGGGAGGTGTCGGAGCGCGTGCTGCCGCGCTGAGCGCATTCGTTGCCGCGCTAGAAAGTACGCAGAATAGTCAATTTTCCTAGACATCCGAGTCGAGGTCTGCCTACACTCAAAACTCGCGAATGCCTTTCTCTGGGCTGGGGAACTCGTTTTCAGAATCGAAACTGAGCTCCGAATGAACGACGACAACTTGCTTCCCACGCCGGCCTGCGCTTCCTGCTACGACCCGATGGCGTCGGTCGGCGGCGGCTGGTGGTGCGATCACTGCCAGGAGTTCGCGTAACCGGTCGCGTGCTTCCGGCCGGTCGCGTTCTCGGCCGGTCGCGCGGCTCCGCGCGCGGCATCCGCACCCTGAACCCCTAACGAATTCGACGGAGATTTTGCCTCTACGAGCCTGTTTCGGGCCGAAACGGGTTCTCTCTGGCAAAATCTCCGTCGAATTGGTTGGATAGGGCAGGGCAGGGAGGTTGGGTAGTGTGGTTGGGTTCCACCACCGCCTGTCCGGGCACCAACCCAGAGGAGTCCCATGTCGATCACCGTCAAAGGCGTCATCGCTCGATCGAAGGGCGCGCCGGTGGAGCTTGTCGACATCGTCATCCCCGACCCTGCACCCGGTGAGGTCGTCGTCGACATCGAGACCTGCGGCGTCTGCCACACCGACGTGCACTACCGTGAGGGCGGCATCAACGACGAGTTCCCATTCCTGCTCGGCCACGAGGCCGCCGGCCGGGTCAGCGTCGTCGGCGAGGGCGTCACCCACGTCGCCGTGGGCGACTTCGTCGTGCTGAACTGGCGCGCCGTCTGCGGCGACTGCCGCGCCTGCAAGCGCGCCGAGCCCTGGTACTGTTTCAACACTTTCAACGCCACCCAGAAAATGACCCTCACGGACGGCACCGAGCTCAGCCCCGCCCTCGGCATCGGCGCCTTCGCCGAAAAGACTCTTGTGCACGAGAAACAGTGCACCAAGGTCGACCCTGCCGCCGACCCCGCGGTCGTCGGACTGCTCGGCTGCGGCATCATGGCCGGCATCGGGGCCGCCATGAACACGGGCAACGTGACCAGGGGCGACTCGGTCGCCGTGATCGGATGTGGCGGCGTGGGTAACGCGGCGGTCGTCGGGGCCCGGCTCGCCGGGGCATCCGTCATCATCGCGATCGACCGCGACGCGAAGAAGCTCGCGACCGCCCAGACGCTGGGCGCCACCCACACCATCGACTCAGCCGGCCTCGACGAGGACGGCGTGGTCGCGGCCGTGCAGGCACTGACCGGCGGGTTCGGCGCGGATGTCGTGATCGACGCCGTCGGGCGTCCCGAGACCTGGCGGCAGGCGTTCTACGCCCGCGACCTGGCTGGCACCGTCGTGCTGGTGGGCGTGCCGACCCCCGAGATGATGCTGGAGATCCCGCTGCTCGACGTGTTCGGCCGGGGCGGTTCTCTGAAGTCGTCCTGGTACGGCGACTGCCTGCCGGAACGCGACTTCCCGATGCTGACCGACCTCTACCTGCAGGGCCGCCTGCCGCTGGACGAGTTCGTCAGTGAACGAATCGGAATCGGGCATATCGAGGAGGCATTCGCGAAGATGGCCCGCGGCGACGTGCTGCGCTCCGTGGTCGTGCTCTGATGACGGCGCGGATCGAACACCTCGTCACCTCGGGCAGCTTCAGCCTCGACGGCGGCACCTGGGACGTGGACAACAACGTCTGGATCGTCGGCGACGACGACGAGTGCGTTGTGGTCGACGCGGCCCACGACGTCGACGCCATCCTCGCCGCGGTTGGCGACCGCAAGCTGGTGGGCATCCTCTGCACGCACGCGCACGACGACCACATCGGTGCCGTCGCCGGGGTGCAGGCCGCGCACACCGCGCCGACCTACCTCCACCCCGACGACATGATGCTGTGGGACCGGGTCTACCCGGATGCCCCGCCGAGCCGTCCGCTCGAGAACGGCCAGCGCATCCGGGTGGCCGGTATTGAACTCGAGGTGCTGCACACGCCGGGGCATTCTCCCGGCGCCGTCTGCTTCTATGCGCCCGCGCTCGGCACGGTCTTTAGCGGCGACACCTTGTTCCATGGCGGACCCGGCGCGACCGGCCGGTTGTTCAGCGACTTCCCCACGATCCTCGCCTCGATCAAAGGCAAGCTGCTGATGCTCCCGGCGAGCACCGTCGTGCTCACCGGCCATGGCGAGTCGACGACAATCGGCGCCGAGGCCGGGCACCTGGATGAATGGATCGCCCGCGGCCACTAGAGCGTGACCCCGGAAGACTGCCCCGGAAATCCGTCGAGCGGCGCCGCCGATGTGGTCAGAATCCGTTTTTGGCAGCACGGACTGTGGCTAACTCAGGAGATCCCCGCACGCCGGGGACGCCAACCGCGTGATTCCGCGGCACGTGTGCGGCCAAGAGGCATTGCGTTGTCAGATCTCCTGAGTCAGCCACACTGCGGCGGAGGCTGGTTCGGGACACCGGCTGCCCGCGGGCGACCCTGACCGGGCTCAGGCACCCGTCGGTTCGGGCCATCCACCGTGGCTAATTCAGGAGATCCCCGTGCCCGGCCGGCACCCGCCTCGTGATTCCGCGGCCGATGCCGGCCCACACTCATCAGGCTCGCCATTCTCCTGAGTTAGCCCCAAACGGCCGGTGGCAGCAGGCAGTAATAGTGGGCAGCAGCGCTCAGCGACGGATGTCCGCAGCCGGCAGGTCAGCGGCGCACGATCGAGCGCAGCAGCCGCACTACCACGGACAGGGACGCCATGTCGTCCTGACCGAGGGCGTTGACCTCCTCGAACACGCTGCGAGCCCGTCCCAACTGTTCCGCGTTGAGCGCCTCCCAGGCGAGCAGTCGGGCGTCGGCGTGACCGGCATGTGTTTCCTTCAGCACCGCCCGCGTCATATCGGCGACCGTCGAGTACAGGTCGTCGCGGAGGGCGGCGCGGGCCAGGGCCTGCCAGCGGTCCTTGCGCGGCAGCACGGTGATGCGCTCCAGCAGGTTGTCCACCCCGAACCGGTCGTAGACCGTGTAGTAGACGCCGGCGACGTCGGCCAGAGGCTCATCGACCTGCGCGGAGATCTGCGCCACATCCAGCAGGGCGAAGGCCTCGAAGAGTTCGGCCCACCGGCGACCGAGGTTCTCCGGAACGCCCCACTCCTGGGCGGTCTCCAGCAGGGACTGCACGCGTTTGAGGTCGCCGCCCTTGAGGTAATCCTCCAGGTGGGCGCGCATCAGGTCCATCTGCGGTTTGTACTGGGCCACCACCTCGCCCACCAGTCGCGACGCCCCCTGGTTGACCTGCCAGCGCACGGCCCGGTCGAGCAGGCGACGGATGTCCAGGTGGATCGACGTCCAGTGCTTGGTCGGGAACGACGACGGCAGGGCGTTGACCTCGGCCACGAGCACGTCGATTTCGAAGATCTCCCGCAGCGCGACGAAGGCTTTCGCTACCGTGGCCTGGTTCGCCGAGGTCTCCTCCATAGCCCGGAACGCGAAGGTCACGCCGCCGAGGTTGATCATGTCGTTCGCGACGACGGTGGCGATGATCTCGCGGCGCAGCGGATGCGTGTCGAGCTCGGCATCGAAGCGCTCGGACAGCTGCACCGGAAAGTACCGGCGCAGGGTTCGGCCGAACCAGGGGTCGTCGGGCAGGTCACTGTCCCGCAGCGTGGTCGCCAGATCGATCTTGGCGTAGGCCGCCAGCACGGACAGCTCGGGTGAGGTCAGGCCCTGGCCCGTTTCAAGGCGCTCCCGCAGCGTCGCCGTGGTGGGCAGCGCCTCCAACTCGCGCTTGAGGTCGCCCGAGGCCTCCTGCCAGTCCATCAGCCGTTCGTAGCTGGGGCTCCAGGTGGTCACCTTCGCCCGGTCGTTGAGCAGCAGGATGTTCTGGTCGACGTTGTCTTCCAGCACCAGCCGCGCCACCTCGTCGGACATGGAAGCGAGGAACTCCGACCGCTCCGACTCGGCCAGCTTGCCGGCGGCCACCATCCGGTCGACGAAGATCTTGATGTTGACCTCGTGGTCGGAGCAGTCCACCCCGGCGGAATTGTCGATCGCGTCGGTGTTCAGGATCACGCCGGTGAGGGCCGCCTCGATGCGCCCGAGCTGGGTCATCCCGAGGTTGCCGCCCTCGCCGACGACCTTGACCCGCAGATCCCGGCCGTCGACCCGGATGGCGTCGTTCGCTTTGTCGCCGACCTGCGCGGCCGTCTCGCTGCTGGCCTTCACATAGGTGCCGATGCCGCCGTTATAGAGCAGGTCGGCCGGGGCGGCCAGGATGGCGCGGAGCAGTTCCGGCGGGCTCAGCCGCACCGTCCCGTCCGGCAGCCCGAGTGCGGTGCGCACCTCGGCGGAGATCGGCACCACCTTGGCCTGGCGCGGGAAGACCCCGCCGCCGGCACTGATCAGGCTGGTGTCGTAGTCCGCCCACGACGACCGTGGCAGGGCGAAGAGGCGCGCTCGTTCCTGGAAGGAGCGCGCGGCATCCGGATTCGGGTCCAAGAAAATGTGCCGGTGGTCGAAGGCCGCCAGCAGACGGATGTGCTCCGAGAGCAGCATGCCGTTGCCGAAGACGTCGCCGGACATGTCGCCTACGCCGACGACCGTGAAGTCCTCGGCCTGCGTATCGACGCCCAGTTCGCTGAAGTGGCGCTTGACCGACTCCCATGCGCCGCGGGCGGTGATGCCCATTGCCTTGTGGTCGTAGCCGATCGAGCCGCCGGAGGCGAAAGCGTCGCCCATCCAGAAACCGTATTCGGCGGCGACGCCGTTGGCGATGTCGGAGAAGGTGGCCGTGCCCTTGTCGGCCGCGACGACCAGGTAGGAATCGTCGTCGTCGTGGCGCACCACCCGGGCGGGCGGCACGAGCCGCTCCCCCTCCGCCGTGGTCACCAGGTTGTCGGTGAGGTCGAGCAGCCCCCGGATGAAGGTCTTGTAGCTCCCGATGCCCTCGGCCATCCAGGCCGCGCGGTCCAGCGCCGGATCGGGCAGCTGCTTGGCGAAGAACCCGCCCTTGGCGCCGGTCGGCACGATCACCGCGTTCTTGACCGTCTGCGCCTTGACCAGGCCGAGCACCTCCGTGCGGAAGTCCTCCCGCCGGTCCGACCAGCGCAGCCCGCCGCGGGCCACCTTGCCGAAGCGGAGGTGTACGCCCTCCACCCGCGGGGAGTACACCCAGATCTCGTACTTCGGCCGCGGGAACGGCAACAGATCGATCGTGGTCGGGTCGAGTTTGATGCTCAGGTAGGGCTTGTCCTGGAAGAAGTTCGTGCGCAGCGACGACTCGATCAGGTTGATCAGGGTGCGCAGCACCCGGTCGGCGTCGAGCGTGGTGACCGCTTCCATGGCCGCCGTCAGCTCATCCTTGACCTGCAGGCTGCGACGGATGCGTTCCGGCTCGGCCAATTCCGGATCGAACCGGGCCTCGAAGAGCGCCACCAGCCCTCGGGTGACGGCCGGATTTGCCAGCAGGGTATCGGCGATGAAGCCGTAGGAGTTGGTGTTTCCGGCCTGGCGCAGGTACTTGGCGTAGCTGCGCAGGATGACGACCCGGTGCCAGGGCATGCCCTCCCGCAGCACCAGTCGGTCGAGGCCGTCCGATTCGATGGCCCCGCTGACGGCGGCGCCGAAGGAGTCGGCCAGGAGTGCGCCGGTCGCGACCGGGTCCACACCTTCGGGGTAGCTCAAGCCCAGGTCGTAGAGGTAGAACGCGCGGCCGTCGGCGGTCTCGATCTCGAAGGGCACCTCGTCGAGCACCTCGATGCCGAGGTTCTGCAGGAACGGCAGGATCTGGCTCAGGCTCTTGGGCTCCATCATGTAGAGCTTGATCCGGGCATCCTCCGCCGTGACGCCGCGTCCTGCGGTGCTTCCGTCGTCGGCGTCGATGACCGTGTCACCGGCGCCCGTGCCGGTCGGAAGATACACGTTCAGCGCCGGCCGGATCGGCCCGGTCCCGGCGGCCTCCGCCGCGGCGGCGGCCGCGGCGCCGGCCTCGAATCGCCCGATGTCCTGCACGGCCTCCTCGAGCTCGTAATCCACCCGGTAGCTGGCGGGGAACGCCTCCGACCAGAGTTCGGAGAGGCGCTCCGCCTCGTCCAGCGGGTGGCTCTCGCGCAGTTTCTCGCCGATCCCCTCGGGCCAGGACCGCACCGCCATCACCAGCCGGTGCTCCAGCGCGACGGCGTCGACGACGCCGACCGTGTCGTTCTTCTGCAACCGGATGCGGAAGAACAGCCGGGCCAGCGCGGACTCGGTCATCCGGGCCTCGAAGTCGACGGACTCGGCGTGGAAGGTGTCCCGCAGCTCCTTCTCGATCCGCAGCCGCACGGCCGTGGTGTACCGGTCGCGGGGGAAGTAGACCAGCGCGGTCATGAACCGGCCGTAGACATCCGGGCGGAGGAAAAGCCGGGTGCGCCGCCGCTCCTGCAGACGCTGGATGGCCAGCGTGGTGGTGAACAGGGTGGGCACGTCGATCTGGAACAGCTCGTCGCGGGGGTAGGTTTCCAGGATGCCGAGCAGCTCCTTGCCGCTGTGCGACCCTGGCGGGAACCCGGCCTGGTCCATCACGGCGTCGACCTTTTCGCGCAGGATCGGCACGTCCCGCACCGAGCTCGTATACGCCGTGGCGGCGAACAGGCCGATGAAGCGCTGCTCCCCCCGCACGTTGCCGTCCGCATCGAAACTCTTGATCCCGATGTAATCGAAGTACGCCGGGCGATGCACGCTGGAACGCGAGTTCGCCTTGGTGATCACCAGGGCGCTGCGCTCGCGCGCCTTGAGCCGGCCGGCATCCGTCAGGTGCTGAATCTGGTGCCCGTCTTCGGTGGAGCGCAGCAGCCCCAGGCCGCTGCGGTCACGGATGCTCAGCACGTCCTCTCCGTCGACGGTCTCCAGGTCGTACTCCCGGTAGCCGAGGAAGGTGAAGTTGTCGCGGTCGAGCCAGCGCAGCAAGTCCTGCGCCTGCTTGATCTCCTGGATGCCCTCGGCGTGGGCGACGTCGCCGAGCGCGTCGGCGATCTCCACGGCCTTCGTTCGCATGGCCTGCCAGTCCTCGTTGGCGGCGCGAACGTCGCCGAGGACCGTGGCCAGCCCGGCGACCAGAGCAGCCCGCGCCTCGTCGTTGGCGGTTTCGATCTCGATCGCGATCCACGACTCGACCTGGGTGACGGTCTCGTCGACGTCACCGGGCCGGGCGCCGTCGCCTCCGTGCACGCGGGTGACGCCGAGGAGCTCGTTGGTGTTCCGGTCGCGGGTCACGACGAGTAGCGGGTGCACTTCGAGGTGGATGGCCGAGTGCTGGCGCACCAGCTCGGCGGTCACCGAGTCAACCAGGAAAGGCATGTCGTCGGTGACGATGTAGACGATGCTGCGGCCGGCTTCGTTCCGGATCTCGATGTTCGGGGTGCTGGGGGTGCGGCTCTGGGCGACCTGCCAATGGTGGACGGCCCGCTCGCGGAGGGTTCCCCCATCGGAGTTCTGCCGGTCTTCCCCGGCCAGGTGCTCGTAGTAGTCGCCCAGGAAAGCGTCGAGTGTGCTGCCTGCCGGTGATTTCCCGGTGCGGGTGGACTCAGACGTCATTGAAATAAGCCTCCATCAGAAAATCTCCGCGTCATTGCGGATCACGTGCGTACGACCCAAGGCATGCAACAGCCACGCCCCTGTCTACCATCGTAGATTCCGTGGCCGGGTTCCACAGACCGAACCACCGCGCAGTCGTGGATCCGTCGCAAAGTGCACGCGCGTAGGCTGACCCGATGCGCGCGATCATCGTAGACACCCCCGGCGGCCCCGATGCCCTCACCCTCACAACGGTGAGCGACCTGCCCGTCGGGGCCTGCGACATCCGGATTCGGGTCGCCGCGGCCGGCGTGAACCGGGCGGATGTCGCGCAGCGGCTGGGCAGCTACCCGTCGCCGGCCGGGGCGCCGCAGTGGCCCGGGCTGGAGGTGTCCGGAGTCGTCAGTGAAGTCGGCGCCGAGGCAAAACGGTTCGCGGTCGGCGACCGGGTGTGTGCCCTGCTGGCCGGCGGCGGCTACGCCACCGAGGCCGTGGTGCACGAAGACCTGGCCCTGTCCGTGCCCGAATCCGTGGACCTCGTCGAGGCGGCGGGCCTGCCGGAGGCGCTGGCCACCGTGTGGTCGAACGTGTTCCTGAGTGCGGGGCTGGCCGCCGGGGAGACGCTGCTCGTGCACGGCGGCGCCAGCGGCATCGGCACCACCGCGATCCAGCTGGGCGTGCTCGCCGGCGCGCGGGTGGCCGCGACGGCCGGCTCAGCCGAGAAGCTGGCGGTGTGCCGCAGCCTGGGCGCGGAGATCCTGATCAACTATCGCGAGCAGGATTTCCCCACCGAAATCCAGGCCGCCACAGAGGGGCGCGGCGCCGACGTGATCCTCGACATCATCGGTGGCTCCTACGCGGCCCGCAACGTGGCGGCACTGGCGGTCGACGGCCGCATCATGGTGATCGCCAACCAGAGCGGCGAGAACGCCGACTTCGATCCGTTCCATCTGATGCAGAAGCGCGGCCGGTACTGGGGTACCACCCTCCGCTCCCGCCCGTTCGAGGAGAAGGCGGCAATCATGCGGGCCCTCAGGACGGATGTCTGGCCCTGGCTTGAATCCGGCCGCTTCCGCCCGGTGATCGACAGCATTTTCCCGTTCGAGAAGGCCGCCGAGGCACACCGGCGGCTGGAGGCATCCGTTCACGTGGGCAAGATTCTGCTGGTCGGTGATTGAGCCCGTCGGGACTCGGGACTCGGGACTGAAACATGCGCTGGAAAAACAATCTGAAGGGAGAATGAGTTTTGAACAGCATCAGTCTGTTCGTGCCGATCCTGCCCGGCAAGCTCGACGCCTGGAAGCAGTTCACCGGGGAGTCGAACGCGCGCATGCGCGAGCACACGGAGTCGCGCCGGCGGGCCGGCATCACCTGAGAAACTGGCACACCGAGAGCCAGTGGGGGGCCACGGCTAGTTCCGACACCGAGTGAGGATGCCGCCGTGGGTCCAGAGCTGCTCCACGTTGGTCGGCTTCCACTCTGTCGGCGACCTCCGGCGACACGAGGTCGGCCAGCCATCCGTCCCGAACGAATTCGACGGAGATTCTGCCGAAATCTGCCCTAAACCCACTCTGGAAGGCGATTTCACCCAAAATCTTGGCTCTCCTGCTTCATCCGTGGGTTAAACCCGGCCGGGGAGTGCGGGTTTGTGGCCGCCGAGGCTGAGCATGGCCAGGGCGATGAGGGCGTCGGGTG